>JAIOSH010000558.1 GCA_021107685.1 Bacteroidales bacterium
AGTCATAAACCGAATTAAATAGGGACAAAAGCTACGTAATATTAATCAAATATTTTCATACTTTTTCAAGGAACATTCCAAAATTTGTTTTTTATTAATTAAAATTCAATCAAATGAAAAAGCAAATTATCATTTTAAGTATTTTGGGAATGTTAATTATATTGCCCATTACAAATTATGCACAGATCGTATCATTTTCCTATGATGATACAGGAAATCGAACTCAAAGAGAAATTATTTTTATTGGAGATAAGGATAATTCCGACTCAATTACTACACAATTTAATTCAATAATTGATGAAGTTACTGTTACTATTTTCCCAAATCCAAACGGTGGTAAATTTTCAGTAGAAATACAGAATACTGATGAAGATTTTGACGCATCTTTATTGTTACACACTTTATCAGGTACATTGATAATTAAAGAAGATAACCTAAGTAAACTAACCAATGTGGATATAAGCAAATACGAAAACGGTACTTATTTGCTAAGCATTATCATTAATGATAAAAAAGAAACATGGAAAGTGGTAAAACGCTAATTTTTACCTTCAAATATTCAATTTTTTTTTAATCATCAAAAACTAATAAAAATGAAAAAAATAAGTAAACTTTTTATTCTGATAAATTTTTTAGCGATACAAGTATTATTCGCACAACAATCATCTGATAGCTTATTATCCAAAATTCATGAATTAAAAAACGAAGCAAGCGTGGGTACATTACCCGGTAGTTTTTCAGTTTCACAAAGTGGTGCTGCAGCTTATACAATACCAATTGATTTGCCACCAGGTATATCAGGTATGACACCGGAATTAGCTTTAGTATATAATAGCCAAGGTGGATATGGTTTTATGGGAGAAGGATGGATACTTGGGGGTATTTCTGCTATATCAAGAACAAACAGCACATATTATTTTAATAATTATCCAAAAGAAGTCAACTTTGCAGATGATCAGTTGGTTTTGAATGGCAATAAAATGATACTTGTTGATCAGCAAACAGCAGAATACCGATTGGAAATTGACGATATTACAAAAGTGCAAAAAGAATCTTTTAAAAACAGCAAGGGGAAATTAATACCTTATTTTAAAGCATATTTAAAATCAGGATTAATAAAAGTGTATGGTGGCACCGAGCAATCCCAACTTGTTTATGGTAATGAAAATAATCCTGCTCTAAAATATCATTTAAGTAAAATAATTGATAGATATGGTAATTTTATTGAATATAATTATGAAAGAAATATTGCAAATGGAACAATTATATTGAGTTCGATTAAATATACAGGACACCTTGAAAAAGGAAAAATTATTAATGAACCTGAATTTTTAATAACATTTGATTATCAAAATTTAGAGGAACCTCTTAAAAAAACTGCATATTTTAGTACTGGAGCAACTTCTAATGATTTATATAAATATCAAATTGATAAACGCTTATCAAAAATTATAATATTTCATAATAATATTGAAATTAGAAAATACATACTTGAGTATGAACAAGCCGGTGACTTAAATGAATGGTTCATTAAGAATATTTCTCTAATTGCCGGTGATGAAAAACTTATTAGCACTAAATTTGACTGGTGTTTTGAAAAACAATCACAAAATACTACAAAAAAAGTTTGTACAGAAACTATTTACCCTGCTTATGATTATAACTTTTTTAAATTTAAAGTAGGTGACTATAATAATGATGGGTTAGATGATTTTGTTGCTTGCAATACTTACCCAAATACTAACGAATCTAATACTTGTATTGAATTAATAATAAGCAATGGTAATGATTTCTCTACTGTGCATAGTTACTATTATGGTAGCGAAATATTTCTCATTTCTACAGGAGATTTTAATGGGGATGGAAAAAGTGATCTTCTAATAAAAACATCAGAATTTAATATAAAAATAATTGAATTTGTTTATAATTCAAATACAAATGAATATGGCACTATTGAACATAGTATTTGTAATATTCCAAGATTCACATCAATAAAAACGGGCGATTTTAATGGTGATGGATTGACCGATTGTATATTTTATTATCCTGATGGCAATTTAAGTTTATACAAAGGAAATTCCGATAATTTTTTAGTTAATGGGAATATTCCAAATTATTATATTGGATGTAATTTGGATATTGATATAGGTGATTTTGATGGTGAAGGTAAATTAGAGTTACTTGTAGTTGATACAGAAGAAGAGAAAATTGACATTGTTGAACTTAATGAACATAATACTGCATTTACTATACATGAAGTTAATTTATTCTATGATAAAACAATCAATAATAATCTGCCAATTAATGAAAAAAATCTTTACCAAGACTTTTTCTCAACAGATAAGAAAGATTTATTATTAGCAGATTTTAATCAGGATGGGAAAACTGATATTATTGTCACAGATACAGTAAATAATGAATTAAAATATTATTTTTCATTTGGGTACGATTTCGAATATAAACAAACATTAGTTGTTCCATCTAATAAAAATTATTTTTCAAGTGATGTAAATGGTGACAATATACCAGATATTGTAACACTTAATTATGCTAATTATGAAGCAACAATAAAATATTACTATACAAACAAAAATGGATTATCATTAACAGAAGGATTATCATTTGTTATTTTTGATTGGACGTTTTTTGGATCAATGACTTATTTTGAGCAGATTAATTTTGGAAATTTTTCTGGAACTAATAAAAAAGATTTAATATTTTCACACAGTTTAATACAAAAGACACCTCCATATGAAAATGTTTTTGGAATTGATGTTTGTTTTTATGGGAAAAAAACAATAAACAAAATAACTAATATTACAAATGGATTAGGAAAAAAAATAATTATTGAATATGACCCTTTACCCACTTCGGAATATTATACACTTGAAGAGAATGATTTAAAATATCCTGTAAATACTTTTAATCCTTCAATTTATTTGGTAACAAAAGTAAAAGAAAGTAATGGACAAGAAGGGTTTTTTCTACCAACGGAGTATTTTTATAATAATGCCATTTTTCATAAACTTGGAAAAGGGTTTCTTGGCTTTAAAGAGTTAAGTGTTAAAAACAGACGAGCAAAAAGTTTTATTGCAAAAGCTTTTAGCTTTTATGGATTAGAAGATAAGAAATATTATTATTCTTTTCCTTCTTCAACTTGGCAATATACACTAAGTAATGGAGATATTGATAAAATTGTTTCGTTTTCAACAAAACAATTATCACATAATAATACAGTACAAAAAGAAAATTTGATCTTCTTTCCATACACTTCTATAAATCTTACATTACAATTTGATATCAATGAAGAAGTTAATACCATTACAAAAATCATTGCGATAAAAAATGAGGATTATGACATTTATGGAAATCCGGGAAAAATCACACTCACTAAAGCATCAAGTTTATTAAAAACACTATCTTTGAAAAATCAATTTATTTCTAATTCATTTAAACAAAACTCAGAAATGATATCCAAAATAATGGATAAACAAACAATATTTGAAAAAACTTCAGTACTTAACTATTGGAATGACGATTCTGATAACTGGATGTTAGGACGGATGAATGAGCTTAGTGTTACTAAAAAAGCTCCAAATGTACCCGATATTACAAGGCATTCTATCTTTTCATATTATGAAGATGAAACACAGTCTAATTATGGAAAACTTAAATCAGAAACTTTTGAACCTGAAGAAGAAAAATCTATTACTAAAGAATATACTTACGATAATTATGGAAATGTCTTAATATCAAAATTTGATTCATATAGTAACCCAACTCCTTCGACAGAACGTATTACAGAAACAATATATGAGGAACAATATAATCATCGCTTTGTTACAAAAATAATAAATCCATTAAGTTATATTGTTTCCAAACAATATAATGAAGCTTGGGGATGGGAAACTAAAACAACTGATCCTAATAGATTATCAGTAAATTATAAATATGATAATTTTGGGAGGCTTTATGAAAAAACCAATCCTGATGGAACAAAAATAACATCTGACAAAATTTGGGTAAATAGTAAGGATAATAATGCTCCTCCCCATTCTATTTATTTTATCAGGGAAAAATGTGATGGACTAGCTCCGGTTATAGTTTATTATGATAAACTTGATCGTAAACTTAGAACTGTTAGTATTGGTTTTGATGGAACTGAAATATTTGAAGACATTTTTTATAATCATGATAATGGTTTGCCTACTTATTCAACAAAGCCATATTTTGCAGGACAAACTCAATACAAAATTTATTACTTTTCAGATGAATTAAATAGACCAACAAAAAAAGTTTTTCCAGGAGAAAGAATTTCTGAAAAATCTTATAACGACTTAAATGTAACCTTTACAAATCCGAAAGGTCAATCTGAAATAAAAGTATTTAATGTTGACGAACAGTTGGTTCAATTGATTGATAATAATGGAAATATTGTCAAATATAACTATGATGCTGAAGGGAAATTGATAGAGACATATATTCAAAATTATGAAAATACTAAAATTACTTGTGAATATGATAACTTTGGCAAGTTATTAAAAATATCCGATCCTGCTATCGGAATAAAAGAATATAAGTATAATATTTGGGGAGAATTAATTGAAATGAAACACAATGAGGAAATAGAGGCTACAGCTTTTGAGTATGATAAACTTGGTAGGCTTATACGAAAAGTAGAACCTGATTTTGGAGTTTCCCAATTTCAATATGATAATAATTTTATTGGTTTACCAGATGGAGTAGGTTTTTTTAATACTGTCAATAATAATATTTTTATAAAAAATTTTACTTATGACGATTTAGGGAGAAATACTGAAATTACTGAAACTATTACCCATAATAGCAATAGTGAAAATTTTACTACTGCTACTACTTATGATATGTACAGCCGTCCTGAAAAACTTACATATCCTTCTAATTTTTCAATTTCTCGTACTTATAATGAGTTTGGTTATCTTGATAAAATAATTAGAGACAATGATAATAAAATACTTTGGGAAGTTAACAGTTTAAATGCTTCGCAACAAATTGAGCAAATTGAATATGGTAATCAAATAACTACTACAAAAAGTTATTACGAAGAAACAGGTTTCATAAAAAGAATTGGTACTTATAATTTTTCATCGAAAGAAGATAAATATGACGTGATTCAAGATTTTGGTTACTCTTGGGATGATATTGGTAATTTAATCAGTAAAATAGAAAATGGGCAAGAATTATATGAAGATTATTTATATGATAACTTAAATCGCTTAATTTCTGTTAAATTAAATGGTGGAGAAGCGACAACAAACTTGGATTATGATGCTTTAGGACGGATATTATCAAAACATAGCAATAATCCACAATTTCATGTTGCTAACAACTATTCTTATAATAATAACAATAATCCATATGAACTAAGTAGCATTGATAATAAACCTGTTTTTTATAAAAGTGATAATCAGGAAATAACTTATACATCTTTTGATAAAATAACTAATATTAAACAATGGGATGAAGAACCAATAAACATTGATCAGGAATTAAATCTTTATTATGATTATAATCATTCACGGAAAATTCAAATTATTGATGATAATAAAAATAATTTTAACCAAACAAAAATATACATTGGTGGCATTTTCGAAAAGATAACTGAAAATGATCAAATTAAAGAAGTACATTATATAACCGCAACTGATGGTATATTTGCCATTTATACAAAAAATAGCAGTACTGATGATGAATTTGGTTATGTTCATAAAGACCATCTTGGTTCTATACAATCACTTACAAACGAAGAAGGAAATTTGGTTGAAAAATATAGTTATGATGCATGGGGCTTACGTCGTAATCCAGAAACGGGAATACCATTAGTAAATATTCCAGAACTAAAAACTGATCGGGGGTTTACCGGGCATGAGCATTTAGATTTGTTTAACCTGATAAATATGAACGGGCGAGTTTATGATCCGGTAGTAGGATATTTTTCCAGTCCGGATCCTATAATAGGAATACCAAAAAACTCACAAGGATTTAATCTCTATACTTATACTAAAAATAATCCATTATCGTATATAGATCCCAGTGGATATCTCGAAGCTGAAATAGCTGAACTTGGAGGGGGACAACCTGCATTTGACTGTTGGACATTTGAACTTTCAAGAATAGGATTTTTAAATGCAAGTACTAGTTTTTTTGCTGGAGTATTCTCTGGTGCATTTGATGAAGCAATTAAAAATGGTCATTCTAAAAAAGTAGCATATAATTTAGCATATACAGCAGCAGAATCTGCTTTAGCTGAGAGTGAATATGCTTTTGTTGGAGAAGATCCTCACAAAGCTGCTAATAGAGAACTCATTAAATTTTTTAATGCTTTTGAAAAATATCTGGACGGTAAATTAAACGGTAGCAATAAACCTGATAATAGTGGAGTGGCATTACATGGAATTTTAACAGGGGCTGAGATGATAAATAAGGGCGTAAAACGATCTCCCGACGGACAACTAAACTTTAACTTTTCAAGCTTGGTAGTACAGTCAGCAATTAGTGGTACAGCAGCAAGAATGGGTAATGCAAAAACTGCTAATGGATTAGCTACATATACTGTCAGAGCTACTTTAGGTGGGAGTGGAAACAACTGGTTAGACATAACTATTAGTTATATAAGTAAAACTGTTGGGGGGGCTAGTTCATTAACAAAAGGTAGAGAAATTTTTGAATGGGAATTTTTACAGCAAGCAAAATACAATCGTGCGCTTTCAGGCAACTTTTCACAACCAGTTAAGCACTCTTTAAGAGTTTTAAAAAGTACTGGACGGAAACTGGGATACGTAGGATTTTTTGTTTCGGGAGCTGATATTGCTGTAAATGGAGTAAATATGAGTAATAGTTTAGATTTGATAATGGGTGGTGTTGCATTTATTCCTGGTGTGGGCTGGGCAATTTCTGGTACCTATTTCATCGCAAACATTGCGACACAATTAACAACCGGGCAAAGTATAGGAGAGCATATTCAAGGTCAGTTTACTAATCCTAACGCTACATATAAACCATGGTAAAAAATCAAAATATTATGAAATTATTTAATTATATCTTTTATAGAGTTTGTGATTTTTACAAAAAGAAAAAAGATTCGGCGGCAGAGCAATCAGGTAGTCTAATTGTGTCCCTTTTGCAATTTTTTACTTTGCTTGATATATTTATTATAGTGAGAATTTTTTGGGAATATCCAATTCCAACATATATTAATGAAAATAAGTATTGGGTTTTACCTGTTGGTATAATATTAGCAGTAGTGAATTGGTATAAGTATGAAAAAACTAAGGCCTTTAGAAAATATAGGAAAGTTTGGAAAGATGAAAAATTAGAGATTCGTAGGAGAAAAGGGAAACTAATAATTGTTTACATTATCGCTTCAATACTAATACCGGTGTTATATGGGTTAATTAGACATAACCTAATGGAAGATAAAAGTTTTTTTGGATAGAAAACAAAAGCGTATATCCAATAACATATTTTAAACCTTCTCCATTATTCAGTCTTGAGACAACTCAAAACGGAATTGGAGTAGTTATGAGGTTTTAATGTTTCAAAAGCCTACGAGAGTTCTAAATTCTTGTAGGCTTAATACTTATTAGCTAAACCCATTCCTTATCAACTCCCTTAAAAACCCATTTTCTTCTTCCAGATGTTTTATAAAGGTTTCGTAATGCCGGCATTCTTTTTCAAAAAAATGATTATTGTTGTTTTCATCTCCTTTTGGTTTTTTTGAATTATCAAATCCATTAAAATTTAACAATTCAATTGGATTGGTTTCAAGTATATTTGCAAGATTTGCTATTTTCTCTATGTCAATTTTGCTTTCACCGTTTTCTAAGCGTCCATACGTTTTTTGAGAAACACCAAGTTGTATTGCCATATAATCTTGCGAAAATCCTTTTTCTGTTCGTTTTTTGCGAATTTTTGTACATGTGTTCATGGTATTATTTTTATTAAACCTGTAGGTTAATACCATTTTACAAAATTTGTTCCTGATAAGAATGTTATAATTTCAGAACTCCTGACTCATCGTAATATAAATTGCCACAATAAACATTAATATTATTTTCAAAAAAGTCTACAGTCCACAGTCTTCAGTCTTCTAATAATGCAAGTGGGTTGCAGAGTGCTAAAGACTGCCGACTGTGTACTGTAAACTAATTTCAG
>JAIOSH010000470.1 GCA_021107685.1 Bacteroidales bacterium
GAAATAATTCATCAATGCAGGTCCAACGTTTCCTGAATAAGCTCCTGAACCATTAGGGCCATACATCATTTCTACAGCTACTCCGCAATGATAACCGGCTTGTGCAATTTCAAAATTATGGTCTGTAATATAATCCGGCATATCATCCCAGTTATAAGTAGTAGCTCCAAAATCCGCAAATAAATATCCATAAGAAGAATTATAACCATGCGAACCTGTTCCCTGCGGAGGATAGCTATGATATTTCATTACCTGCACCATAGCCACAGCTACACAACCGACCCTGGCACGTTCACAAGCACCGCTAAGATCAACAGGACATAATTCATTATAAAAACAATCCTGATCCCACATCGTTTCTATTAATGGTTCTACATTATTCATAGGTGACTTGGCAGGTTTTTTACTATACTTCTCCCATGCTTCATCAATTTTTAAATTGGCTTCTAAATTGTTATCTTTAATATAAATGATCTGTTCTTTATAATTTTCTATACATTCTATAAAAGCAGGCGGTTGATCATCATTGTTATAAGTGCCGTCAATTGAATATCCTAAAACAGGATAAGCATTATCTTCGGCTGAAATTATTACAAATCCTTTTTCATCAATTAAATTAAATATATAAATAACAGGGGTGCCTGTTTCACCGGTAATTACAGTTTCATTTACAAATACAATATCATTGTATTTTATATTATTGAATTGATTAGCTCTTTCATAAAAAAGATTTTTTGCAATTAATTTTGCTTTTTCATTAGAAACTTCAGCAGAAAAAAGCATATTGCCGGAAAATAGCAAAACAGATAAAAGTAAACTTAGAATTTTTGTTTTCATAATATTTAAAATTTATGTTAATAATAAAATAATTTTATATTTTAGGTACAAAGATATTAAATTTTATTGTTATTTCTGTTTTATACCAAATAGAAGACAATTTTCAAGTTAAAAAGGTTGTACTTAATTTACTTTAACTTTTGTTATTTTTTTGATTATCTGAAGATTTCTTATTTGATTTGTCCAATCAAAAAGTTACATTTGTGACTTAATTTCAGCTATCTTTATTTTGACAAGACCCTTGAAATTTGTATATTTGTAACCAAAAATAATTTATAATAATAATTAAACCATCAGTTATGAAAACAACAATTTTTCGTTTATTTACAGTGATTATCTTATTCTGTTTCGTTTGTTATTTGTAATGCACAAGTTACTTATAACTATCCTTTAAAAGAGAATTTTTCCGGTGTTAAACCCGAAGCACCTTATTTAATCCCATTATCAAACGATATTGGTTTGACAGGAGAATTTGTCATACGTGATGTTCCTTCTTCCACATGTGGTCAGGGCGGATTGGCAGACGGATATTATTTTGAAGATGATGCAGGACTTCAATTTGATAATCATCCTGGTTTTATTGACCAGTCTTACTCTCTGGCATTTAACTTTCAGGTTGATGAATTTATTAGTCCTCCACCATGGGTTCGTATTTTGAGCTTTACTCATGTGGATGATATTGGTGTTTATATTAAACTTACTAATCCTCCGACAAACGGCACATTGGAGTTTTGGCCTTACGGAACAGTTGGTGAATTGGATTTCTTCACCACCGTAGATTTCTACCAGATGATACTTGTACGCAATAATGAAGGGCTTATTAAGATATATATCAATGGTGAAGAATTTGCCGAATATGACGATAGTAATTCACTAAAGTTTGTGCCGGGTGATCCGGATAATTACATTGTTTTTTTCAAAGATCATCCTTCAGTGCTTGCTGGTGAGGCATCACCCGGTTTTGTTTCCGACATCATTATTACCAATTATGCATGGACACCTGATTCTGTTTTACAAGTATGGGAGAATTTTTGCTCATCGCTTTTGCAGATTGATAATATTTCCGAAAATAAATTTTCGATATTTCCTAACCCTGCTCAGGATGTATTGTATGTTTCTTTTGAAAAAGCCAATCTGAAGCCGGAGATTCAATTTTACGATATTATGGGTAAAAGAATTGATAAAGTAAAAATTAGTGAAAACAGGAAATATATTGATATTTCAAGCCTGAATAAGGGAATGTATTTCCTGTAAATAAAAGTTAATGAAAAAATTGAAGTTATAAAGTTTTTCAAAAAGTAAGCAAAATACATATAAAGAGCAACCTGATGGAGTCCACGTAGTTGCATTAATTAAAGTACGTCCATAAAGTCTGCAAAAGCTGTCATTTCGACCTTAAATCCGCAAGTATTTTGTGGATAAGGCTTCGACTCCGCTCAGCCTCACAGTCACCCTGAGCGAAGTCGAAGGATGCTCATTTTCAAACTATAAAATAAACTTACGGATTTAAAGTTCGAGCAATAGCGAGAAATCTTTTTATTTACAAACCAATACATAGGAGATTTCTCCCGAAGGGAGAAATGACATTGAGAGTGATTTTATGGTCAAACACTAATTAAATTTATTCCGGCACATGAGAACTATTACCGCTGTTAGGAGCCCAAACTTCAGCTTTGTCAGGAATATTACATTGTCCGTCCATAGAGAAATCTCC
>JAIOSH010000011.1 GCA_021107685.1 Bacteroidales bacterium
CCTGGTTTGAAGGAATGAGAGACAGTAGATATATTACACAATATATTGTTACAGGCTTTGGTCATCTCAACCATCTTGGCATTATAAATTTAAACGAAGATAATAATTCATGGAAAATGATTAAAAAAGCTGTTTATTATTTAGATAATAGAATTAGGGAAGATTATGAAAAAATCAAAGAGAACTATCCTGACAAAATGGATGATAACCATTTAAGCAAGCAGCAAATTCAATATTTATATGCACGAAGTTATTTTTATAAAAGTATAGAGATAAGAACAGGCAATACCGAAGCATTTGATTATTTTAAAGAACAGGCAAACAAATATTGGTTAGATAATACTAAATATATGCAGGGAATGATTGCTCTTGCTTTAAACCGTTTAGGACATAAACCAACTGCAATGGACATTATAAGCTCCTTAAAAGAAAATTCGCTTTATTCGGATGAAATGGGTATGTATTGGAGAGACATTACTCCCGGTTATTATTGGTATCAATCACCTATTGAAACACAGGCTCTGTTAATTGAAGCATTTTATGAAGTTGGAAAAGATATTAAATCAGTGGAACTGATGAAAATATGGCTTTTAAAGCAAAAACAAACCCAAGACTGGAAAACCACCAAAGCCACAGCCGAAGCAATCTATGCTTTGTTATTAAGAGGCTCCGACTGGCTTGCAAATGATGAATTGGCAGAGATAAAAATTGGTAATGAAATTGTTGACCCGTTTAAACGTGATGATACCAAAGTAGAGGCAGGAACAGGCTATTTCAAAACATCATGGTCGGGAAGTGAAATAAAACCTGAAATGGGAAATATCACGGTTATTAATAAAAATGAATCTATTGCATGGGGAGCTGTTTACTGGCAATATTTTGAACAATTAGATAAAATTACTGCTCATAAAACTCCATTGCAATTGGAAAAGAAACTTTTTATTGAAAGAAACACCCGGTCAGGTCCTGTTATTGAGCCTGTAACAGAAAAAACACAACTTAACACAGGTGATAAAATCAAAGTCAGGATAATTTTAAAAGTTGACCGCAACATGGAATATATTCACATGAAAGACATGCGGGCATCTGCATTAGAACCTGTCAATGTAGTATCAGGATATAAATATCAGGATGGATTGGGATATTATGAAAGCACGAGAGATGCTTCTACAAATTTCTTTTTCAATTATCTGCACAAAGGCACCTATGTTTTCGAATACCCTTTGGTAGTTTCACAAAAAGGTAATTTTTCAAATGGCATCACAATAATACAATGTATGTATGCACCTGAATTTACAAGTCATTCGGAGGGTATTAGGATTAAGGTTGGGGAATAAGGTGGAGATGTGTTTAATGTTTGTCCGTAAGTTACTATATTAATTATGAATTATGAATTATGAATTATGAATTGAAGTTGCTATGCGGGATATAGACAACATTTTAATTTGAACAATCTCGAAGTTTCGTATTAGCGTTAATTTTATGAAGAATAGAACACGGATAACGCTGATTATGCGGATTTACACAGACATTTAAATCCGCGTAAATCAATTAAATCCGTGTTATCAGCGTTCTATTTCATTTTGATATGATTAACAGGAAATTCAACGCAGACAGGTCTATCGACGCTGTCTGGATTGATGAAATAAAATGGGATACACCGACCTGTCAGCGTGCGAAGCACCTGACAGCGTCAAAATACTGATAAAACAAAGCCTCGTGAATACTTATTTGAAGGACAATATTCGGCAAGTAGTTTCAGGAAGCTATTGGATAAAAGCATAAAAAAAGCGGGAGTAAATAAAATTTAAATATTTAAATTTTTTTATATATTTGCCTGAAAAAACTATGAATATATATTTTTTCAAAGATGAAATGATTATTAATCAGCAAATTAACAAAATACACTACAATAGACAAAGGCGAAATAATACATATAGTATAGTAATTATTTACAAGTTAGAAACCATAAAATAGAAAGATTAATATGAGTCGAAAATCTGAATATGTAAAATTTCTCTTGACAAGTAGAATAAAAAAATTTCTATTGTTGACAATTTTATTACTTATAATTCTAATCATAATCTATTTGTTAATCGGAGAAACTGAGAATCAGCTCGTAATAAATATTGTTTCTTTATCATCAACAATAATTGTAAACATTATAGCTGCAATATTTTGGTATACTATGATTCAAGGCTCTATTTATTTTGAAAGGAATAGACCTTTATCGAATGCATTTCCATTTACAAAAAATAATAATGAAAAGGTTTTTATAATATTATCATCAATTCCATCAAGTACAGGTCACAAACTGACAGGAATGGGAGAAGCAAAAGCTCTAGGGATGATATTAGAAATGTTTCGGTCAGTGGATTTTCCAATGACTAATGTTGAGACTAATTTTGATGACTACTATAGCTCTGATGATCTCAATAATATTATCGAAAATGAAAATGTTATTCTTATTGGAGGTCCCAATTTCAATATAGCTACAAGATTGTTTTTTGATGAAAACCATAATAGTTTACCTTATGTTTTTAAGGAGAACACTGATGTGGATTCGGTAAGAAATAATAAAAACAAGGATAAATACTTTTCACCTAGTATTATCTGGAACTCGACTAAACCTCGGACAATTACAGAACCTGTACCTTCTAACCCTAAGAATGACTCTGAAGTAAAGAAAGACTGTGGACTTGTTATACGAAAGACAAATCAAGCAGGCAAATCCATAACTGTTTTAGCAGGAGGAATGACACCAGGAGTATGGATCGCAGCTTGGTTAATGACTGATCAGGTAAAAATTACAGAGTGGTATACTAAACTCAATAGCAATGATATTAATAAATTCGAGATTATTTTTGAAAGCACCATTCAGGGTATTTTATCAACTGAATTAAATCGGATAAAAATTCTTAATATACAAGGACTAATAAAATAAAAATTATGGATAATTATGTATTAATAATTGGAGGATGTGGTGGAATAGGATCTGCAATTGTTAAAAAATATTATAGTAATGATTTCAAAATAATAGTGGCGGATATCAATAAAGTCGTCGGTGAAAAATTACTTTTCAAATATGGAAATAGATTAAAATTTTTAGAAATAGACGTTTTATGTTCAAAATCGATATCGAGTTTCATACATAAATTAGAAGAAAACAAATTTCGACTTAGTCACATTATAAGTTTAGCAGGTGGAGCATTGGATAATGAATTTGGACGATTTCAAGATATGGAGGATGACGAAATCAATAAGTCAATTCAACTAAATCTGACAAGTCATATATTATTGACAAAGAACTTACTTCAATTTATGTCCACGGAAAGTATTTTGAAGAGTATTACTTATGTCTCCTCAATAAATGCAAAAATGGATTTTGGCTTACCATCTTACAGTGCAGCAAAAGCTGGTTTAATTGGACTTACAAAAGTACTAGCCTCTGAATTAGGTCAATTCGGAATAAGAGTTAACACAGTATTGTCAGGCACTGTGCTTACAGAGAATACGAAGAAGCAACCAAAAGATATCGAAGAATACAAGAAAGGAATAATCCTTGGTGAATTTGTCACTCCAAAGGAAATTGCTGATGTTATTTTCAGTATTTCAACAACATTTTCAAGCTTAACTGGTCAGGAGATAATTGTTGATTCAGGACAGACAAGTAAAGGATATTTTAAGAACAAATAATATTATATATGAGGATTGATGCTTTTTCTTCAACTGGTAGGTCAGGTATTAATCTCGACAGATGGGGTTCAAAATCAAGCACAAGTAATGTGATAAATTGGGTTATTGATGGAGTTAGTCCAATTATTATTAAAAAAAAAGACAAATGGACATTTAGATCATTCTTTTATGCAAGTCAATATTTAAATAATCTTTTTAAAGATGAAGAGTGGAAAGACATTAACCAGTCTTTATTAAATGTTTCAGATAAAATAAGAAAGGGAAAGTTACGTAAAAAATTTCTCGGGAAGAACTTTTACCTACGACCTTTATTTTCGATTGGTATAGTTAGTTTAGAAAATGATTCGCCTAATAACTTGGCAAGGTATGCATTATATGGTGATTGTGCAATCGTATTTGAATTTCCAAGTAAAACGATTTTAATTGAGAACGACAAAATTGAAAACACAAAGATCAAATTGGATCATCTGTTTAACCTAGTAGGTAGGAAAAATATTTACTTTAAGAAAGTAGTTTTTATACTAATTAGATTTTTACAAGTAAATTTTGGATTTCACAGAGTATATAATGTTACAAAATATTTCGCTCCAATTATCCATGGAAAACTAGAATTGGAATCAAAGTGTAGCGTTTATATTTTTAGTGATGGGGTAACATGGTTTTTTAAAAACAAACCTGATAAAATGAAATCGTTTCTGAATGTAATTAAAAAAGAGGGTGCTAAGGAAGCTATTAATCTAATAAGAAAAAATGAAAATGAAAATAATGGATTTGGGTATTTTGATGATGCCACAATTTTACATTTAAATCTATATGATGGAAAGATTGAATTCTAAGGAAATTATAATTGGGGCTAATTGTTCAATCGCCCCAACAGTTATATTTATACGTTCAAATCTAGAAGGAAATTCAAATAGAATTTTCATCGGGGATAATGTAGTAATACGTGATGGTTCGATAATCTATGATGATGTTTTTATCAACAATGGCGTGATAATAGATCATTTTTGTATTATTCGAGAGGGTTCGAATATTGGAGCCAATACTAGGATTATGAATAGCACTCATATTAATAAAAATGTTTTAATTGGTGAGAATTGCAGAATAGGAGGTTTAATAGCGAGTCGTGTAAAAATTGGTAAAAACACAACCTCTTTAGGACACCTAGTTCATAGATATTCAGAACATGGTAAGGGAAGGATTGAAGATTCTCCAGTAATCGGAGATAATGTGATTATTGGAAGATTAGCTCTTGTAGTTGGGGGTGTTTCAATAGCTAGTTATAGTAGAGTGAAAGCTGGAGGACGAATTACTAAAGATATAAATTCTGCATTTAAAGAATAATTGAAAATATAAGATACATGGTTTATCAATCTAAAGAATAATAAATTACGGTTTTTAATCAAGTAGGTGGCTGACGGTCAAATAACCGCCAGTGCATATCCACACCACCAAGCGTACAGTTCTTCCCGACCTCCGGTGCGGGACAGGCTGTACTTGGCGGTTCGCCAAACAGTACAGGAGCTTTTTTTCACCAAATTACCTTGCCCTTTTTCACAAAACCCTTGGCTCATCTTGGGAATCGGTTACCCATAATAGATACTGCCAGAAAAATTGCAATTGTCCACTCTAAACTTTCTTTTAAAATAATTAGTATTTTCAAAGAACTTTATTAACTTTGCCATTCGGGGGGTACACAACAACTATGCGATAATGCTTCCTAAATAGTAGCACTACGCATAGCCGAAGTGTTGCCACCAATATTTGGGTTAATCATAAATTTATAAGTTACCTGAATTTTTTTTAAATTTGAAAAAAAACGAAATGATAGTAGAAAGACAAAACAACGAGATACTGGTCAGATTTTCTGCAGGAATCAAAACATCCAAAATTCAGACTATACTTGATTACTTGAGATATGAAGAATTGACTTCTAAATCTACAGCAACAGAGCAAGATGTCGACAAACTTGTTAAAGAAGTAAAAAAAGGACGTTGGGAAAGAACAAAAAAGGAATTAGGACTAGATGACTAAAATTATCATTGATACGAATATTGTATTTAGTGCCTTATTGAACACTAATAGTCGAATTGGTCAAATATTGATTAACGGTAATAGGTATTATGACTTTTATTCACCTGAATATATTAGATTTGAGATTTTTGAACATAAGGAAAAAATTAAAACTATAGCCAAACTGACTGACAATGAATTTCTTGAAATATATGAATTAATAATCCGAAACATTACCATTCTTAACCATACTTTAATACCGATTGAGATTTACAAAAAGGCTGAAGTGTTGTGCAAAACTATTGACATTGATGACACAGTTTTTGTAGCAGTAGCAGAATTCACAAAGGGTGAATTATGGACAGGTGATTTAAAACTGTTAAAAGGACTGATAGAGAAAGGATATAAACGACTTATTAAAACAGAACAATTATACCAAAACTTTATTGTAAATGAAAAAATCAGAAAATGAAATACTGGTGGCAATTGAGGCGGCTGATGGTCAAATAACCGCGCGCACCTCACTATTTATCCCGCACCTTTTGGTCGGTACCACCAAGCGAAATGTCCTTCCCGACCTCCGGTGCGGGACAGGCTGTACCTGGCGGTTCGCCAAACAGTACAGGAATTTTTTTCACCAAAGCACCTTGCCTTTTTTCACAAAACCCTTAGCTCATCTTGGGAATCGATCACCCAAAATAGATACTGCCGAAAAAATTGCAATTGTCCCCTCTAAACTTTCTTTTAAAATAATTAGTATTTTCAAAGAACTTTATTATATTTGCCATTCGTGGCACACACAACAGCTATTTGGAAAATTTTAGATTAAGAATAAATAATAATATTC
>JAIOSH010000597.1 GCA_021107685.1 Bacteroidales bacterium
TGAATCATATTAATAAGCCAAAAGAATCATTTTATGATGATGATAATCGTTTACAAAGAAAACTTATCATCCACGGTTCTCTTCTAGCTTATTTAAATGAAAAGCTTGTTATAAAACCTGAAGCTATGTTTTCGACACAAGCAGGCACAAGCGAAACAGTATTTGGTGCTAATGTTATTTTTGAAGTAAAAGATATAAAACTATACTGCGGTATCTGGCATCGGTTATTAAGAGATATAATACCTGTGGCAGGTTTAGAATATAATAATTTCACTTTCCTTTTCAGCTATGATGTTAATATTTCCGATTTACATCCCGCTTCTAATTACCAGGGAGGATTAGAAATTTCCTTAATTAAAAAATTTTGCTACTCAAATCAACGGTCAACAAAAAGACATCCTTGTAAATTTTTGGATTTTTAACAATGATTTGTTTGAGGTATTTGTTTTCTTGTTCTAAAAGGGAATTTTTGAGTTACTATTACACTGAGTAAACACAAGATTGATTTCGCCACTGATTACACAGATTAATACAGATTTTTTTACCGCAAAGGACGCAGAAGGACGCAAAAAAAAATTAAACGCAGAGACGCTGGGACGCAGAGATAAGTTAATTGATTTTGCCACAAATTATACAGATTAATCCTGTTGAATAATTAATAATTTAATTTTTTAAACTGTAGATATAATGTTTTCACCTCCTTTTTTTCCACGTTCACCTTATTAAATTTTATTTGAATATGTATAATGATGTTAATTTGCAAAACGTTAATAGTCATCGGATGACTTTTTTATTATTGTGTAATGAAATTAATGAATTAATGTATTTTTGTAATCTTATTAATAAAAAAAATTGATTAATTGTAACAAATCAATGTATTAATAAGTCATAATTGAACGTATAACATATAACATTTAGCATTTAACATATAACAAAAAAAAATATGAGATTTGTTTTGATAAGCCTATTATTAGTAATCATATTTGTTTGTTCAGATAATGTTAAAGCACAGGATAATAAAAAAAAATATACTATTAACGGCCATATAAAGGATAAAAATTCAGGAGAAGATTTGCTTGGTGCTACCATATATATTAAAGAAATAGAAACCGGTACAACTACAAATTTTTATGGTTTTTATTCAGTAACCCTACCCGCAGGTACATATAATTTTGTAATTTCTTATATTGGTTATGAAACATTTGAAAAATCAATTGAACTCATATCTGATATAAGCTTTGATATTGAGTTGTCCTCAAAGCAGGAAATGTTAAAAGAGGTGATAATTACGAGTGAAGGAATTAATAAAAATATCACAGGAGCGGAAATGAGTGTTGTGAAAATGGATATTAAAACCATTAAAAATATTCCTGCTTTAATGGGAGAGGTTGATATTATAAAAGCTATTCAGTTGTTACCCGGAGTTCAGTCAATATGTGAAGGTGGTTCGGGTTTTAGTGTCAGGGGAGGTGGTCCTGACCAAAACCTTATTTTATTAGATGAAGCTACTGTTTATAATGCATCGCATTTGATGGGCTTTTTCTCGGTTTTTAATAATGATGCTATAAAAGATGTTACATTATATAAAGGTGATATTCCGGCTTCTTGTGGTGGACGCCTTTCATCATTGTTAGATGTTAGAATGAAAGATGGAAATTTAAAAAAAATATCAGGTACAGGTGGAATAGGAACTATTTCAAGCCGTTTTACATTAGAGGGTCCAATACAAAAAGATAAAGCTTCTTTTATAATTTCAGGACGCAGAACCTATGCCGATCTATTCCTGAGACTTTCAAAAGATAAAGAATTACGTGATAATATACTTTATTTTTATGACCTGAATGGAAAGGTTAATTATAAGTTAGATAATAACAACCGTTTATACATTTCAGTTTATTATGGGAAAGATATATTTAAAAATGATGATTTTAAGATGGGATGGGGAAATCATACAATAACACTGAGATGGAATCACCTTTTTTCTAAAAAATTATTTTCAAACTTTTCATTTGTTAACAGCAAATTCGATTATTATTTAGGTGTTCCCGAAGGAAGCCCTGATTCTTTTATATGGAAAGCCAAATTGCTGGATAATGGTATTAAAGCAGATTTTAATTATTATCTGAATACTGATAACACAATAAAATTTGGTTTAAGTGTAATACATCATAAATTTGATCCGGGAAGTGCGGAAGGCACCGGCTCTGAAACTTTCTTTGACAAATATGAAGTTCAACAAAATAATGCATTGGAAAGCGGAATCTATATAAGTAATACTCAAAAAGTTGGCGCACGTTTTACATTTAAATATGGTTTGAGATTTTCACATTTCCAAAATATTGGTTTAGCTACTATATATAATTTTGATGATAATTATAATATTATTGATTCTACTGTATATCAAAAAAATAAATTATTTTGTCCTTATTATGGATTAGAGCCAAGAATAGGTATAAATTATATTTTAAATGAGGTTTCTTCAATAAAGACAAGTTATTCGAGGACAAGGCAATATATTCATTTAGCACAAAATTCAACAGCAGGGACACCTCTTGATGTTTGGTTCCCATCATCGCCAAATGTAAATCCACAGATAGCAGACCAGGTTGCTTTGGGTTATTTCAGGAATTTTAAAAATAATACTATTGAAACATCTGTTGAAGCATATTACAAAACAGTTGTTAATGCCATTGATTTTAAAGACCATGCAGATTTATTGTTAAACAGGCATTTTGAAGGTGAACTGAGATTTGGTAAAGCATGGTCTTATGGATTGGAGTTTTTTGTGAAATTGCAGCATAAAAAGCTTAATGGATGGATAAGCTATACTTTATCGAAAACCGAAAGAGAAATTGCAGAAATTAATAAAGGAAAGTCATATCCTGCTCCTTATGATAAACCTAATGATATATCAATAGTATTGAATTATGAATTAAGCAAACGTGTAATTATTGGGGGAAATTGGGTTTATTCCACGGGTTCGCCTGTTACCTTTCCTACCGGAAGATTTGTATATGGAAATATTGTTGTTCCTGTATATTCCGACCGAAATGTTTATAGGCTGCCGGATTATCACAGGTTAGACCTTTCAGTTACCTGGAAAGGAAAAGAAAAACCCGAAAAAAAATGGCATGGGGAATGGAATTTTTCTGTTTACAATGCTTATAGAAGAAAAAATGTATGGGTTATCAACTTTAAACAAGATGAAAATGATTCGAATATTACTTATGCTGAAAA
>JAIOSH010000049.1 GCA_021107685.1 Bacteroidales bacterium
CACTGAATGTTCAACCACCCGAAGCAGGGTATATTAAAGTTAATACTATTAAGGCAAAAATATTTCCATGGGAAGGTGTTTATTTTACAGAAGTTTCGGTAATTCTTGAAGCTAAGCCAAATTATGGCTTTGAATTTGATTCATGGCAGGGAATATCTATTTCTGATCCTTTAATAAACTTAATTTCCTTAAATGATACAAACTTTACTGCTGTTTTTTATCCAATAACTCCAGATACTAACTGTATTGTAATTACAGAAATAATGTACAATCCACCCGAATCAGGCGAAGACAGTCTCGAATTTATTGAGTTGTATAATAATGGAAATATAATTATCAATCTTGAAGATTTTTATTTTTCTAAAGGTATTGAATTTACTTTCCCCTACATTGAATTTGAACCTGAAGATTATTTAGTTATTGCAAAAAGTTCAGATGCTATTTTAAATACTTTCGAAATAGCTTCTCTTCAATGGATAAGTGGTAGTTTGAAAAACTGCGGCGAGGAAATTGAAATAAAGGATATTTACGGTAATGTTGTTGACTATGTAAATTACTCTGATGACCCTCCATGGGATACTTTGGCTGATGGATACGGACCTTCTCTTACGCTCTGCAATCCTAATGATGATAATTCCAATCCGTTAAACTGGCAGGCTTCCGATGAATTTGTAACTTTAAATTCAAATAATGATTCAATTTTTGCTTCTGCTGGAGGACCTTGTGGCTTTTATGTGTGGTATCCGCAATTTATAAAATATAAAACTGAAATAAATATCTTTCCTAATCCTAATAATGGGAAATTCTTTATCAAAATTGATTTTGTTGAATCTTCTGAATTTGAAATAACAGTATATAATATTCTTGGGAAAAAAGTATTTGA
Source organism: Bacteroidales bacterium (assembly GCA_021107685.1). Classification (GTDB taxonomy): domain Bacteria; phylum Bacteroidota; class Bacteroidia; order Bacteroidales; family SMBSF39; genus SMBSF39. The sequence goes on from JAIOSH010000049.1 coordinate 884, forward strand.
AAAACAAAATATAATGACAGGCACACAAAATAAAAATATGATTGATACAGGAAAATTACCGGAAGGGGTATATTTTGTGCATCTAAAAACCAAGTTCAATACTTATTCCGAAAAAATAATTATAAAACATTAGTTTCTAATCATTTAAACAAATATACAAAACTTGAGTAGTGGTATTATTTGGGATTATGGATAATAAAAACAGAATAGAACTGTATAAGCAAGTTTATAAACAGATTGAAGCATTAATAAAAGACGAAACAGATATTATAGCTGTAATGGCAACAATAGTATGTCATTTACATAATAAAATGCCATATTTTAATTGGACAGGATTTTATCGTGTAATCAGTCCTGATATATTAAAAATCGGTCCTTATCAGGGAAGCCTTGGTTGTCTTACAATCCCGTTTGACAGGGGTGTGTGTGGTATGGCAGCAAAAATCAAGCAAACTCAAGTTGTAGAAAATGTTGATAAGGTACCATTTCATATAGCATGTTCTGCTACTACCAAATCCGAAATTGTAGTACCGGTTTTAAATGATGCCGGACAAGTTGTAGCTGTTTTAGATGTGGATTCAGATAAGCTATGTGCATTTAATGAAATTGACCGTATCTGGCTTAAAAAAATATGTGGCTTTTTAGAAAAAATTTATAACTGAAAATTATGAAAAAAAAACATTTTAAGTATTTTATTAATATTTTATTATTTACATGTGTTTTTTCCCTGTTTATCACAGAATTAATTAATGCACAATCAGTAAATGAAAATGAGTATAACTGCTTTACAATACTTGTTGGTAAAAATGCCACAACAGATGGTTCGGTTATGCTTGCCCATAATGAAGATGATCATGGCGAACATTTGGTTAACTGGTATAAAGTACCTTTTCTTTCTCATAAATCAAGAGAAACAATAACTTTAATGAACGGGGCAAAAATCCAACAGCTTAAAGAAACCAATGGTTATATCTGGTTAGAAATGCAAGGAATGAAATTTTCTGATTCTTATATGAATCAATGGGGTGTTACAATATCTTCGGACCAATGCAGATCAAAAGAAAAAGAAGTAGAATTGAAAGACGGCGGTATAGGTTATTGGTTAAGGCGAATTATGGCAGAAAGAGCAAAAAGTGCAAAAGAAGCTGTAAAAATCGGTGGCAGGATGGTGGAAGAAATTGGTTATGCTTCTTCAGGCAGAAGCTATTGTATTGCCGACCCTGATGAAGTTTGGATACTGGCTGTTGTTAAAGGAAAACACTGGGTTGCCCAAAGAGTGCCTGATAATAAAGTTGCTTGTATTCCTAATTATTACACTATTACAAAAATTGACCTTTCTGATACTAATAATTTTTTAGGTGCTTCGGATATTATTGACTATGCTATTCAAAAAAAATGGTATAATCCTGATATTGACGGAACTTTTAATTTCCGAAAAGCTTATGCTGATACTTCTTCTTTAAAATCAATGTCTAATATTGCCCGACATTGGAGAGCCGTCAATTTATTATCTAATAAAAAATATAATATTAATGATGAACTTCCTTTTGCTTTTTATCCTGAAAATAAAATATCAATTTCTGACTTAATGATTGTATTACGCGACCATTATGAAGAAACAGAGTTTTATCAGGCAGATACGTGTAAAAATAATAACCCGCATAAAAATAAAGTAATGCCGATATGTTCTGAAACCAATCAATATGGTTTTATTGCACAACTTCGAAGTGTTTTACCTATTGATATTGGTGCTGTTTTATGGTTAGCACCTAGACGTCCCTGTACACAGCCTTTTATTCCCTGGTATTATGGAATTATTGATATTCCGGATATTTACACAATGAATAACCATCAATCTGCTCTTGAACAGCATTTTCAAGCTGCTGATAATATTTATGATATAAAACCCGACCATGCTTTTCTGACATTTATAAATATTGCTGATAGTGTTGATAAGGATTATAAAAATAATATCAAAGAAATTATTGAAAAAAGAGATGCTTTTGAAGAAAAATTAATTAAAAATCAGTCAGGGTTTGAAAATCAAATTTACTATATTTATCAAAATGACCCTGTAAAAGCAAAAGAAATGCTTAATGAATATACTTCACAACAAGCTGAAAAAGCTGTCGAATTATATGATAAATAAACAAAAACACTAAGTAATGCATGAACGAAAACGTTGTTTCTTGTCATTTCGACCGAAGGGAGAAATCTCAAGCCCTGACATACAGATTGATGGAGATTTCTCCCTTCGGTCGAAATGACAGTTTTGAATAGTTTTCGTGCAGGCATAAAGTAAAAATTTAAAGAAATGAAAAATTCAGGATTTATTTTATTAGTTATTATAATCTTTGCCAATGCTTGCATTTCACATAATGAAAAAGAATTAAAAAATGAAATTACTATCAGGGAAGATTTAACAGTATTTGTTGATCCATTCATAGGCACCGGTGGTCACGGACATACATACCCCGGTGTTAGTATGCCTTTTGGCATGGTACAGCTTAGTCCCGATACACGTTTAACAGGTTGGGACGGATGTTCAGGCTATCATTTTTCCGATAGTATAATTTATGGATTTAGTCATACTCATTTAAGCGGTACAGGTTGTTCCGATTATGGTGATATCCTTTTAATGCCCACAACAGGGAAAATATATTTAAAAAATGGTCAAAAAAATCCGGGGACAGGCTATTGTTCACATTTTAGTCATAAAAACGAAACTGCCTCAACAGGCTATTATAGTGTTTTTCTGGATGATTATAATGTTAAAGTGGAATTGACATCAAGCAAAAGAGTTGGTTTTCATAAATACACTTTTCCTCAAACCGACAGTGCCAATATTATTATTGACTTAAAGCACAGGGATAAAGTTATTGAATCTGGGATTGCAATAGTAAATGATACAGAGATTGAAG
>JAIOSH010000352.1 GCA_021107685.1 Bacteroidales bacterium
AAAAAAGAGAGTTGACGGTGAATGGATAATTCTTGACTCAACCGAACTGAACAACGGAAACTTTAAATTTTCGGGACACATCGAACTACCCGAACAATATTATATTTCAATTAGAGAGAAAAACATTATCCCTGTTTTTGTTGAAGCATCCGAAATAATCCTTGATTCAAAAACCGACAGCATCGGTTATATTACAAACACAAAAATAATAGGTTCGGCTTCAAACAATTATTATCAAGGTTTTATTGAAAAAACAGAAGTTTTTGATCAAAAAAGCAGTGATCTTTATAAACAATGGATTGAAGCAAATAAAGCTGAAGACAAAATACTAATGGAACAAATTGAAAACGAATATGATAAAAACGATAATGATATGAAAAATTTCATTATTGAATATGCACTAAAAAACAATAATAATGTGGTTTCGGCTTATATTACACTAATAAATTCTAATAAATTGAATTTGAATGAACTTGATTCAATTACATCTAATTTCACAAACGATATTTCGGAATCAAAATATGTAGCATTACTCACGGATAAAGTTGAGGTTTTGAGAAATTGTGCAATCGGGAAACCATTTATCGAAATTACTTTAAACGATACTACCGGAAATCCGGTTTCATTGTCCTCATTAAAAGGAAAATATATTTTACTTGATTTTTGGGCTTCATGGTGTGCTCCATGCCGTGCTGAAAATCCGAATATTGTAGCCGTTTATAATGACTTTAAAGATAAAGGATTTGATGTTTTCGGTGTTTCGCTTGATAAAAATAAAGAAAAATGGATTGAAGGAATTAATAAAGACGGATTGGTGTGGACAAATGTTTCCGACCTCAAAGGATGGCAATGTGCAGCGAGAGATGATTATGGTTTCAATTCAATCCCCCACAGCGTTTTAATTGATAAAAACGGAATTATTATTGCCAAAAACCTTAGAGGCGAAAAACTGCGAAAAAAACTTGAGGAAGTCATTACCCTCTACAATTGCAAACGATAAGAAATTTTTATTAGAAAAATATTATGTGGTTGCACACCGAAAAGGTCATCCATATCATTATTAAAAGAAAACTCTCCTACATCATTTGACATTGTACGCCCTTGCGACCATACGAAATATGCAGTCGAGCCGGGTAAATATTCCAGTAAGTTCAAACTGATTTCAGAGAATCAGCAATTACGTCACATTGCAGTTTTTATCATGTTCAACATATTTTTTAATCAGCATAGTTTTTCCTGTTTTGATATGTTGTTTGAGGCTTGCTTTCATAAAATCTACAAATAATATCTTTCGTAATCTACAAGTAGTGTAAATTGATAATAAAACTGCATAAGCTTCTGCTCCTTCTTGTGATTTACTTCCAAAAGAAACCTTTCTTTTCAACACACCAATTCGTATTAAATATTCAGCATAATTATTATGACATGGAACATGTTCATGTTCTACAAAAGTTAATATTCTCGAACGTTGACGAACTACTTTTTTTATAATATCTTCTAAGATCTCATTCGGATTTTCCCATTTTAATAATTCATCCAGTCTATGATGTAATTTTTTTAATCTTCTGCCAAAAACCTCTTTTCCCAGTTGCTCTCTTTGTTTTTGCAGACGCTCACCATCTCGTAATATTTTTCTAAATTTCACATAAAACGCTCGAACACTCCGTAATTTGGGAAATGCAGCATGTAGTTTTCTTATTTTCCTTAATAAATGAGCCATGCAACTTTGTTGTTCACAGTTTAAAGACAGATATGCACCCCAACCATCAACAACTAAAACTCCAATAAATATTTCTCCCAATATTCTCCTAACGACATCTTTTCCTCTTGACTTGTCAATTGTGTAAAATGCAGAATCTTTAGTTCCAAAAACCCATAACCACCAATTTTTCCCATTTACTCTCCAGCCTGTTTCGTCTGCTTGAAGAATATCACTTTGTTTAATATCTTCTCGTATTTCGGAATAAACATCAGTCATTATTTTTGATATGCGAATAACATGTTTTGACAATCCTGATGTGCTTATTTGCTGTCCAAAAAATGTATTTAAAATAGAAGATATTCTTGGAAAAGACAATCCTGAAGCTATCCATAAATAAACAGTCGCAATTGTTGTATTTAATCCAAAATCAGATTTTGATAAGGCTAAATCAGATTTTGCAGTAGTTATTTTCTGGCACTCTGAACAATATTTCTTTTCCTGAACAACCTCTATAACTTTTAATTCTATCGGTATTTCTGGAATATCTTCAATAATACGAGTGTTAGTGCTTTCAATAGGAGTTTGTTCGCTTAAATCTTTTCCACAAAAAGCACACTTCTCAACCCCAACTGTCTCATTACATGTTGTTAAACGATTTTTTGATTTGTTTCCTGAATTTTTCCGTCCTTTCTTTCCTCGCCCTTTCTTCTTCCCTTTCCCATCATTTCCAACACCTTTATCTTCCCATTCCGGCTGTTTTGATGTAGGCTTACTATATGATTTATTAACTTCTGATATTTTCGCTTTGGTTTCCTTTGATTCTAATTCTAATATCTTTTCTTCAAGGGTTCTGATTTTGAGTTTTTGAACTTCATACTTTTTGTCCAGTATTTTGTAATTTGAAATCAAATCTTTTAATATCAACAAAAGCTTTTCCTTTGAAAAATAGGTAAAGCGATTAAAAACTGATGATAAAATAGATTGCAAACTCATCTCGTATAAAAAATAATATCTGCAATAGTAGTCTCATTTGTTGCTTGTTTTACATGGTAAAGGAGATTTTTATGAAAAAACTTTTGTTGAAAAATTTACAAAATATTACAACACTAAATTGAAAATGAATTATTAACTTAGCTGGTTTTCTGAAATCAGTTTGAACTTACCCTTTTTCTTAATATTTGTTGATTTTTAACATCTTAGCTCAAACCTCGTAGTTAAAAACATATTAATTTTATATATTATTATGTAACAATATGTTATGGGAGATTTTGCACTTTTGATTATCATGCTGCTTTTTTTTTCAAATTTTTAGGGGTAGCATTGCCAAAAACGAGGCTGACGATTCGGTACGAAATGGAATATAAGGACTCTAAATTTTATTGTTGAACCCTTTCAGGGTTCTGTTTTAAATTTTGTTTTGTTTTCCCTGC
>JAIOSH010000262.1 GCA_021107685.1 Bacteroidales bacterium
AAACCCCGGAAGAGATTTCAATAAGCATTATTGCAAAATTAATTGATGTAAAAAATTCAATTAATATTAAATGAGGAATACTAAAAATTTGATAGCGTAAAATTATAGTGACTTTTATTGAACAATGATTCTCAATTCAAAATTACACAAGTCTATTATTCGGTTTATTTTAGATGGTAAAATAAAAGAAATTGATTTTTCAAAAACTACTGAATTACGCCCGACTACCACAGTATTGAATTACCTGCGATCATTACCGGACCATAAAGGTGTAAAAGAAGGTTGTGCCGAAGGTGATTGCGGAGCTTGTACAGTAGTTTTAGGCGAATTGAATGAAAATAATAAATTATCTTATAAAACAATTACTTCCTGCCTCGTGTTTTTACCTATGATACACGGCAAGCAATTGATAACCGTGGAAAATCTTGTTGATAGAAATAATAAAAAAGTCCTCTTACATCCTGTACAGCACGCATTGGTTAAATCAAACGGAAGTCAGTGTGGGTATTGTACACCCGGTATTATTATGTCGCTTTTTGCACTTTATAAAAATCATAATAATCCAACAAGGGAGATTATAGAAGATGCATTAACAGGAAATCTATGCCGATGTACAGGTTACCAGCCAATTATTAATGCAGCACAAAAAGCTTGTACTAATAACGGAATTGATCATTTTACAGAAAAAGAACCTGAAATTGTTGAGTTGCTCAAACAGATAAATAAGGAAGAAAAAACAATCTCAATAATTACTGAAACGCAAAAATATTTCAAGCCCAGACTTTTATCAGAGGCTTTGGTTTTAAAAAGGCAATACCCCAATGCGCTTATAATTAACGGTGCAAGCGAAATTGCATTAAAGCAAACAAAAAAGTATGAGCTTTTAAAAGAGATAATAGATTTATCAGATGTTGATGAATTGAAAATATTTAAAGAAAATGATAAGGAATTCATTATTGGAACAGGATTGTCTCTGGAAAAAATTAAAGCAAATGTAAAAGATAAATTACCTGCTTTTTATGATTTGCTGAAAGTTTTTGCATCATTACAAATAAGAAATATTGCCACTTTAGGAGGTAATATCGCATCTGCTTCACCAATTGGTGACACCTTACCTCTTTTATTTGCATACAAGGCAAAACTTAAAATAATATGTTCAGATAATGAAAGAAGCCTTTATATTACGGATTTTATTAAAGGTTACAGATTAACCGACCTTAAGCCGGATGAAATAATTAAATCCGTTATTATTCATAGACCTGATAAAAAAGAAATCATAAAATATTATAAAGTCTCAAAAAGAAAAGATTTGGATATTTCAACGCTAAGTGCTGGATTTCGTTTGTTTTTAGATAAAGATAAAAACATCAAAGAAATAATACTTGCTTATGGAGGCATGGCAGCTTTTACAAAAAGAGCATGTAAAACTGAAAAATTTCTTTTGAATAAAAAATGGCAAAGACATTATATTGAAAAAGCTATGGAAATTTTGTATCGTGAATATGAACCTATTTCCGATGCAAGGGCTTTTGCCGAATCAAGACGAATTGCTGCTAAAAATTTACTTTTGAAACTTTATTCAGAAACTTCACATTAGCATTATTTTTTTTTCGTTTATCCGGGTTATGGTTTAAAAGTTTTCAAATTATGAATAAAAATAATTCCAAATATAAAGCTGAACATTCCTTATCCGATCTTCCGCACGAAAGTGCTGTAAAACATGTAACAGGAGAATCCATTTATATTAATGACATTAATTTAAATGATCATTTGCTTATTGGAAAGGTTGTTTACAGTAAACATGCTCATGCAAATATCAGGGCTTGTGATTTAAGCAAAGTTAGGGCTTTACAGGGGGTTCATACGGTTTTAGATTATAATGATATTCCAGGTGAAAACCAAATGGGACCTGTTGTACATGATGAATTATGCTTAGCCGAACAAAAAGTAACATTTATAGGACAGGCAATTTTTTTAATTGCTGCCGAAAATGAAGAAATTGCCATACAAGCTGAGAAACTGATTAATATTGAATATGAACCTTTAAAAGCAATTCCTGACATTGAAGCAGCAATAAAGACGGATGCACTGATTGCCCCTCCGCGAAAAATTGAATGTGGAAATGTTGAAAATGCTTTAAAAAAAACAGAACATTGTTTAAAAGGAAAACTTATAAGCGGTGCTCAGGAACATTGGTATTTAGAGACACAATCGTGCCTTGCCATCCCCGGTGAAGGAAAAGAAATGAATATTTTTTCCTCTACTCAACATCCTTCCGAAACACAGTCAATTATTTCACAGGTTCTGGGTGTTCAAAAAAATGAAGTAGTTGTTGAAATAAGAAGAATGGGAGGAGCCTTTGGCGGAAAGGAAACACAGGGAAACCATTATGCAGCATGGTCTGCCCTATTGGCTAATGCAACAAGGCGTCCTGTTAAAATTCATTTAAAAAGAGAAGAAGACCAAATAATGACAGGTAAAAGACATCGCTGTTTATCAAAATATGAAGTTGGTTTTAATAATAAAGGTATTATTAATGCTTTAAAAATTGACCTGAATATTGATGCAGGTGCTGCTACTGACCTGACTTTGGCTATTTTAGAAAGGGCTTTATTTCATGTTGATAATGCTTATTTTATTCCGAATATGCTTGTAATAGGAAAAGCATGGAAAACCAATCTGCCTCCTAATACGGCTTTCAGAGGTTTCGGAGGACCGCAGGCTATTGCTCTTATTGAAAATATTATTGATAGGATTGCACGTTTCCTTAAAAAAGATACAATAGATATCAGGTATAAAAATTTTTATAAAAATGATACAAATAATATTACTCATTATGGCCAATTGATAAAGAATAACAGGTTGTTTAAATTATATGAGAATCTGACCAAATCATCGGATTATTTTAACAGAAGGAAAGAAATCAATAAATTTAATTTTGAAAATGAATTTTATAAAAAAGGATTGGCATTAACCCCTGTAAAATTCGGAATTTCTTTTACTACTTCTTTTCTTAACCAGGCAGGAGCATTGGTCAATATATATCAGGACGGGACTGTTTTGGTTAATCATGGCGGAGTTGAAATGGGACAGGGCTTACACACAAAAATGCAATACGTGGCATCTGCCGAACTGGGCATTAGTCCTGAGTTTATTAAAGTTAATGCAACAAATACTTCAAAAGTTCCTAATACAAGTGCAACAGCCGCTTCTTCGGGCAGCGACCTCAATGGAATGGCTGTTAAAAATGCAATTGAAAAATTAAAATCGCGTATTGCACAGGTTGTAATTGAAGAATTTAATAAAACCTATTCTGAAAATCCTTCGGAAATAAAAAATCTTGAGTTTAATAATAATTATATTTTAGATAAAAAATATCCCGGGAGAAAAATACCTTTTAAACAAATAATTCAGCAAGCCTATTTAAAGCGGGTTAGCTTAAGTGCAACAGGCTTTTATAAAACACCGGGTATCTATTATGATAAAGATAAAGGAAAAGGAAATCCTTTTCACTACTATGCTTTTGGTATGGCAGTCTCTGAAATTATTATTGATACTTTAACAGGGCAACATAAAATTATACGAACTGATATTTTGCATGATGTTGGCGACTCTATTAATAAAACTTTAGATAAAGGACAAATTGAAGGCGGGTTTATACAGGGAGTAGGTTGGTGTACGACAGAAGATATAAAATATGATGAAAACGGTAATTTGCTTAACCATTCTCCTGATACATATAAAATTCCAACTATCAGGGACATACCGGAAGATTTCAAGGTAGAGTTATTAGAAGGAGTTCCTAATCCCAATACAATACGAAAAAGTAAGGCAGTAGGTGAACCACCGTTTATGCTGGCATTTTCAGTTTGGTTAGCTATTAAAGATGCAATTTCTGCTGTTGGTAATCATGAAATTGAACCTGAATTTTCATTACCTGCTACAAATGAGATTATTTTGCAGTCAATTGAAAAGATAAAGAAAAAATTTTTTTAAGTCTTTTGTGATTCTTTTTTCCTATTTTCGCATACAATTTTTATATGTTATGTGCAATTATAGTAACTTCTAACAATATGCTTCTATAAAAAATATATGATTAATTCGAGAAGAGAAAGGAGAGCGATATACGATACAGCTAATATTTTTACTGAATTTGGTTGGTTTTTTCGTGAACAACCAATATTAGACTTTGGAATTGATGCCTTTGTCGAAACCTCTTTAAATGGCAAACCAAGTGGTATGTTTATCGCTCTACAAATAAAAGGTGGTGATTCCAATTTTCATCGAAGCAAAACTGGATTAAATTTTTATTTTTCGGAAGCTCACAAACAATATTGGCTTGAAGTAGGAAAATCATTTCCTATCTTTATCATTTTACAGGATTCTAAAGATAATAAGATCTACTGGGAACAAATAAAAGATGATACTATATCGGAAACAACAAAAAATTGGAAGGTTGTTGTTCCTTTTAGTAATGTGTTATCCTTTGAATCTAAAAAGAATATTAGTAAAGTAATTAATAGTCATATAAAAACATTTGATGCTTCCGAAATCAATAATAATATAATATTTAAATTAGATCATGTAATATCAAAAGATGAATCTGATGTTTACATAAGCTATGAAATTAATGATAAAACTGGTCTTGTTTGCCAAATATTTTATAATGAAGGGAAAGTAAACGTTAAACTTAATTACTACCCTAAGTTCGAACAATGGGATACGTTAAAAAACGAATTAAAATGGGATGATCCTTATTATTTTACCTTGCATAGTTTGGTAAAATATATTGAAAACAGATATAAGGATTTATTAAAAAATAAAGTTGATCAAAAAAGTATTCTCAAAGAGATTAAAGACGAAATTGAAGGAATTGTAAAAAATGATGGAATTGAAGGAGTTGCCAAGAGAATGTTTGATAATGATAATATTAATATAGGAGTTTATAAATATGATTCTTTTATTGAGGCATTTGAACATTTTGCAGGGTTAAAAAAAGAACAATACAAAACACAGACAGTTGGTCATTTTATACAATTTCAAACTGATACCAAAGAGTATGAAATGGATACATATGAGGGAAAGACTTTTGAATTGAAATCACTAATAGAAGACAGGTCCTATGATGAGATTTACACGATAACTAATGAAAATATATGGAGCGAAATATATTTAGACACTGGAATAAAAAAGAGGTGTTCATTCCTAAAATGCTCAGTGAATGGGAAGAGTATTGGGGTCAACTATACAAAAGAATTAACAAAGAAATAGGATCAACAAAGCACTTAGATAAATCGAAAGAGAAATCTTGGCGTCAATTTCAAATATTTTCTGAAGGCTATAGTGACGCTGGAGACATAATTAAATTTGCGTGGGCACTTGATGATCTGACTTTATATTCGATTGCTGTAATAACAATGATGAATATTTTTAATGCAGAAATTTGCTACAATGAATACTGTGAATATGAATTTGAGAATGGAGTATGGGAAAGTGTATGTGTGAATGATAAAGATAATGATATTCCTATTTTTTATATTAAAAAATTATGAAAAAATAAAATGCACATAACACAAAACAAGGAATTATTCTGCGAAGCAGCATTAATCCCTTGCTTTGTTGAACGTAACCCTGCATTAATGGTCTTTCAATAATTTTATTTGTAAATTATATAGATCATACCGAAAAAAATCATGTTTGTCCCATAGGCATTATCTACGAAGCTATTAAGCGATGGGGAATTTTGCATAAAATATTATTTCATTAGGTGGCATAAATTGAATTGCGCTTGCAAAAGCAAAATCTAATTCCAATTTAAAAGCAACTTAAATATCATTACCTTTGTCTATTGAATAA
>JAIOSH010000290.1 GCA_021107685.1 Bacteroidales bacterium
AAAATCATCTTTTGAATTTCCGCTTTGGCTGAAAACGCAAACATTAATACCAACTAATAGAATAAGTGTGAATTTGATTTTTTTCATTTTTTGAAAATTATTGTAGGATGAATAATTAAAATAATGTTACAAAGATGAATCAAGAATATTTCATAAATATTACAGAAAAGTTACAAAACAGTTACAAAATTATTATTTATAATGGCTATGATATTACATTTTGTGGTTCTTTTAAATTTATCAGTTTAATTATCAATAATTTATTTGGAATGATGGATGAATGGAATAATGGAATATTGGAAATGTAAATAGATTAGTATAAATAAATCCATCGTATATTAGGAATAGAAATTGAAATACAAGAAAAAATATTAACTATAGTTGGCCAATTAACCCCATTTTTTCTAATTTTGTTGAAATAGTTGAACTTACCGGTGGTTGAATCTTCCTTTGCTTAGAATAAGCAAGTCCTTTTATTAAAAAAACTAATCAATATTCTTTTTGTTTAGATAATTTGCCGGTTTCATCCCAGATATACCAAGTTCCTGTTTTATTGCCATTACTATAATTCATTTCATATCTTTTAGTTCCGTTACTATCCCAAATTATCCATTTTCCATCTTTAAGGTTGTTTTTAAAGTTTGCTTCGGCATTTTTAATGTTTTGCTTGTTCCACGTACTCCAAAGTCCGTCTTTTTTCCCATTTTTATATGAACGTATCTCATTAATATTTCCATTTTCAAAAAATAAAATTACCTTTCCATCCATTTTCCCATCTTTTAATTCTATTTCAATCTTTTGATTTCCATTATCATAAAACTCCACATAGCTTCCTGTAAACAACTCATTGTCTTCATTATAATAAATACCATCTTCATCAATGATAATCTGCGAAAAGGACAACAAAGTAATAAATAGACATATAAACGTGAGGTAATATTTTTTCATGAAATTTTATTTACAAATTTAAAATAAAACTTTAGTATTAAATTTTAAGCTGAATATTGCCGGATAGACAGGGCTGTTCAATGCTAAATAATTTGTTAATAACTATGCACTAAAACAAAAATTATAAATAGAAAGCCACGAATGCACGAATTTTAACGAATATTTCATATTTATTAGTTTTTTATTCGTGCATTCGTGGCTAAAAATTATTATAAACCAGTTATTAACAATTTAAAATATGAAATACATAGTTTTAAAATAGAATTGAACTGCCCTGGCCGGATAGACTTATTGTTTTTTAAGTTCAATTTTTAATGTATTAACCGAACTTTTTGCTTTCACCACTTTTAATACTTTTTTTTTATAAGAAATATATGATACTGAAATATTATAAGTACCGAGTTCAATATCATTAAATTCAAATTTACCATCAAAATCAGAATAAACTATTTTATCTGTTTCTTCGATTTTAATTAAAACTCCTGTTAATGCTTCACCGGTTTCTTTGTCAAGAATCTTACCATTTATTGCAACAGTATTATTAATTATTTCATTAGGATTACCTTCTGTGTTTGCATTAGATACTTGTAATGCAATAACTGAAATAAGAATACTTAAGATTAATTTTTTCATAATTTTTTTATTTTTAAATTATAGTCAAAAGTAAAATGTTTATATTGCAGATTAGTTACAGGATTATTACAAGATTGTTAAATTATGTGCTTAGGCGAAATAGTTTATTTCCGAATAGGATTATCAATATAAAAAACTATTACTGATTTCGAGTTTCAAGTTAAACAACCATTTAGGCAATTTTTCCAGATGTTTCGGAATTAAGCACTCTAATTAATGTTCATCCATAAACTTATAAAAAGACACTAATTTCATAAATTTACACAGCCTGCCTCAATTTTTCGGGGAATTAAATTAGTGAAATTCGTGTCAAAAACATTTCAATTTAAGACTTTATGGACAGAGACTAATTAATAAAATACACAAACCCCAACGAATATGTTCTGCCCACCGAATATTTATCGTAAATATATTCTTTATTTTTATAGGTGTATATTTTTTTGTGTATTGAATTTAAAATGTTTTTCATAGAAAACTTCAGAGAAAATCTTTTGCTTATTTTTTGATTTATATTAAAATTCAATGAGTTGAAAGGTTGTTCATAAATATTTGGAGTACCCGAAACTATAACGACAGCAAGTTTTTTTCCTGCGACATTATAAGTAATATTAGCACTAAATCCAATGCTATCGTTTTCATAACAAAAAAAAGCATTAATAATATAGGGAGATTGTCCAAACATAACTCTTGTATCGGGGTGATTCGGGTCAGTAGCATGTATAGCAACAAGTTCTAAAGAATCAATACTAACAACCGACTTAACTAAAGATACATTAAAACCTAATTTGCAATTTTTTAAAATATTTAAAAAGTCTAAATTTTTACGAAATTCAAATTCTATTCCATAAACATTTGCTTTATCAACATTTTTCCATGTTAATTCGGGATTTGCTGCAATAGGATTAAAAGTTGTTTCAATAGGATTGATAAACCGTTTATAAAAACCACTTATTGAAATTATTTCTCCGGGTTTAAAAAAATATTCGGCTCGTATATCAAAATTGTCTATTAATGTTCTTTCTAAATTATTATTACCCAGTTTTGTTTCTCCTGTTTCATAATCATACGAAGCATAAGGAGCGAGTTCTCTGAAAGTTGGACGAGCCAAAGTACGTGAAATAGCGGTTCTAAGATATATGTTTTCATCCACTTCATAAGTAAAATTCAAAACAGGTAAAAGGTCTAAATTTTTTAAATCGCCAACAGGTTTTTTTTTATTATAACTTTCAACATGTAAATAAGTATATTCTAATCTTCCACCTACAATCATTCTCAATTTGTTATTTATATTTACATCTATCATGGTATAAGCGGAAGCCACATCTTGTTTGCCGGTGTAACTGTTTTTCTTGTCAGTAGCATTCATCACATAAACACCATAAGTTCCCGGAGCATTTTGACCGATATTTTCATCACTCAAATATTCTGCAATACTACCTGTAAATGAATTATTTTGGCTATTAATGTTAATACGTTCTTCTTCAAAAACTCTGTATTTATATACATTTGCCAATCCAAATTTCAATTTTGATTTAACTCTTATATTTAATGGAAGCTGAAAGTCAATTTTATTATCAAAGTTTGATTCTTTCATTTCACGTGTATATCTTGCAGGCAAAGCATATTTTGATTTTTCAATTTCAAAAGTTGTATCATTATTTTCTATATAATAGCTATTAACAAAATAGCGTAAATCGGGTTCATTTTGTTTTGAAACAGTATAAGAGCTAAGCCAGTTTATTTTTAATTTTTTTATATTTTCAAAATAATGTTTACCATTTAATTGCCCCGATGTAATTGAACGTTGAAGAAATTTCAATTCCCTGTTTTGTTGGTACATGCCTATTTCGTCTGAAGGTTTTTCACCATCTGAAAATTTTGCTATTTTATCACCGCTTTGATTATGTATTCCTATAATACCTATTTTATGATTATTTGATATTTTATAATTCAAACTTGCCATTCCACCGGTTAACACTTCCATTGCTCCTTTTTCAGTATTTAAATATCTTTCTGTATTTAAACTTTTTTCTTCAAAACCTGTTAATTTATAACGCCCTATTGCTCCATCATCGAAATAATTATAATTTTTTTGATAATTTATTCCAACAATATACCCCAAAGATTTCTTTCCAATTTTATTTTGATTTCCAAGTGAAATTGAATAAGATTGATTTATAAAAGACTTTTTATATTTTATGTCCATTTCTTTATTAAAAGAGCGTGTAATATCATCAAGTTTATTGTTGTCTTCATAAAGATTTGGGATATCACTTGTGTTTTCAATCGGCCAGTTACGAGTACCATCGTCAATTCCGAGCCAATCAAGTTTGCCTCCATCATAAGTTAAAAAGTTATTATTAAAACTACTTTGATCGTTATAAGCAAGTGAACCGGAAAATTGGAATGTAAATTTTTCAGGAAAATCTTTTGTAATGATATTAATATACCCACCTGCAAAACTGCCGGGTAGTTCAGGAGAAAATGTTTTAAAAACTACCATATTCTCAATTAAATTGCTGGGAAACATATCCATTTGAACGGTATTTCTATTTGGGTCAAGTCCGGGAATTTCGGCACTATTAAGTGTTGTTTTGGAGTATCTATCGCTCAATCCCCTAACATAAACATATTTTCCGCCTTCTACCGATACTCCTATCACCCTTTTTAATGCACTTGCAGCATCACTATCGCCTGATCTTGAAATTTCCTGAGAAGAAATACCATTAATAAGCGAAGCCGATTTTTTTTGTATTACTAATAAAGCATTTTCAGTTCTTCTAATTTGCTTAGCTTCAATTCTTACTTCTTTTAAGCCAATAACAGCTTCTTCCAATTGAAAATTAATAATTTGTATTTCGTCTGTTTTGATCTCAATCTCAGTAATATTTATTGTTTCATAAGAAATAAATGAACATTTTATATCATATTTTCCAGCCGGTAGTTCTAATGAATAATTACCATCAAAATCAGTGATAGCTCCCAACTGAGTTCCAACAGCCATAATTGTTGTTCCGATAAGCTCTTCACCTGTTTCTTTGTCAGTAACTTTTCCCCTGATTGTTACTTTTTGTGCAATGGATAAAACAGTAATAAACAGAATTAATATAGTAATAGTAATTTTCCTATTCAAAATGTTACTTTTATTTGGTTTTAAATTACATAGCAAGGAATGGTTTTAATCACTCCTTGCTATTTATTTGTATGAGAAAATAAAAAAAATTAATATTATTGTAATCCTGCAGTGCTTATTAGTGTCCATCCTGATGCCCAGTTTGTACCTGAAGGAGCAAACGCACCTTTGTATGAAACATTATCAAACCAGGTTGAAGGATATGTAGCCATATTGTCTGACACATTTCCGGTTGGAACAAGATTCCATGAACTTGCCGAATAAGATACACCAGGGTTAGCAACTACGTTTTGAGCAGTATTAAAATAATTTACAAAATCAGTAGAAGCGTTTGTAGAATCGGGATTTGCTGAAGCGCCACTTCCAAAAGATATTTTAAATAGTCCTGCCGGTGTTCCATCTGCTACATCATAAAAAATATTGTTTTTAATTTCTAATTCTCCTGCCTGAAATCTGTCAAAACTTCCTTCTCCTGCCAATAACTCAATGTCAACTCCTTTTGCCTGGTTAAGAAAAATTGAATTACCATATTTCCCACCGGCATTATCACGCAAGGTTATCATTCTTTTTCCCGCACTGGCTCCTCTACCAATATAAGTAGCATTAAATATTTCGGGAATAGCATAAGGTTGTGCTGTTTCAGGGTCAGTGCCTCCGTCATGCTCTCCTATTCTGTCGCCTTCGTCATAATCCTGAATTGCAACCCAAAACTGACCTTTGCCACAGAAACCTTCGTCATAATCAAAACAATCATCGCCACAAAAAACAACAATCATATTTTTACATTGAGCTGTCCCTCCGAAAAATTCAACACCATCATCAGCATTTGCAATAACTTCAACATGGTCAATAGTGGTTCCGCTTCCAACACCACCGAGAGTTAAGCCGTTTATTTCATTTCCTTCGCCAATATCAGTTCCACCATGACGAATTGAAACATATTGAAAAATTCCCGAATTATCTGTGTTATCATTTCCGCCATAAATTCCACGTGTTTCACTTGTAGGAATTCCTTCTATTGCCGATTCACCGGGCGTAGAGTTTAATTTTGCTTTTCCGAGAATTATTACTCCTCCCCATAGTCCTCTGGCTTTCACATCAATATTACCGGTAAGTTCATCTGCCTCTGCTGTGAAAATAATCGGTTTATCAGCCGTTCCAACAGCGTTAATTTTCCCACCCCGTGCAACTATTAAAGCACTTGCATTTTCTCCGGTTCCCGGTTTTCCCTTAATAACAGTGCCTGCTTCAATAGTTAGGGTTTGTCCATTGTT
>JAIOSH010000589.1 GCA_021107685.1 Bacteroidales bacterium
AGGCAAATAATGTTACAACAGGAAGTATTTACCAGACAGTTATTGAGAAAGAAAGAAGAGGTGATTATCTGGGGCATACAGTACAGGTAATCCCTCATATAACCGATGAAATAAAGCGAAGGATTAAACTGTTGGGTAATACAGGGAAATATGATTTTGTTATCACTGAGATTGGTGGTACTGTTGGCGATATTGAGTCATTACCATATATAGAAACTGTAAGACAGATGAGATGGGAAATGGGCAGGAATTGTGCTGTAATACATCTGACACTGGTACCTTATTTAGCTGCTGCCGGTGAATTAAAAACCAAGCCAACACAACACTCTGTAAAAACATTATTGGAATCCGGAGTTCAACCCGATATAATTGTCTGCAGAACCGAAAAACATTTAAATGAAAATTTAAAAAATAAAATTGCATTGTTCTGTAATGTTGAATCAAGTTCAGTAATTGAGTCAATTGATGCCAGTAGTATTTACGAAGTTCCTCTTTTAATACGGGCAGAAAATCTGGATACTGAAATACTTAGAAAAACCAGGATGCCGCTTGATAATGAGCCGGATTTAAGAAAATGGAAAGAATTTTTATATAAATTAAAAAATCCTTCCACAGAAATTAATATCGGTTTGGTTGGAAAATATATTGAATTGAAAGATGCATATAAATCAATAAATGAGTCCTTTATTCATGCCGGTGTTTCAAATGATTGTAAAGTAAATATTAATTTGATACACTCGGAAGATATAAAAACAACAAGCGTAAATAAATTACTTTTAAAACTAAATGGTATTCTTGTTGCACCCGGTTTTGGCAAAAGAGGAATTGAAGGAAAGATCATTGCAATAAAATATGCACGGGAAAACAAAATACCATTTTTAGGAATTTGTCTTGGCATGCAATGTGCTGTAATTGAATTTGGAAGAAATATTTTGAATTTGGACGATGCCCACTCTACAGAAATAAATCCCCGAACAAAACACCCTGTTATT
The DNA here is from genome assembly GCA_021107685.1 of Bacteroidales bacterium. Classification (GTDB taxonomy): domain Bacteria; phylum Bacteroidota; class Bacteroidia; order Bacteroidales; family SMBSF39; genus SMBSF39. Next base: position 993 of record JAIOSH010000589.1, read on the forward strand.
GATATAATGGAAGACCAGAAAAAAATATCAGGAATGGGCGGAACAATGAGATTAGGTGCATATCCATGTAAAATTAAAAGAGGAACAAAAGTTTATGAAGTTTATCAAACAACTAATATTTCGGAACGCCACCGCCACCGCTATGAATTTAATAATAAATATCTTAATGAATATGAACAAGCCGGAATGATAGCATCCGGTATTAATCCTAAAGAAAATTTGGTTGAGATTATTGAATTAAAACAACATCCGTGGTTTGTCGGTATTCAGTTTCATCCTGAATTTAAAAGTACGGTTGCCAATCCACATCCGCTTTTTGTAGGTTTTGTTAAAGCAGCCAAAGAATTAAAAAAAGCCTGATTTTTTTATTCCCATAAATTTTCAGGATAAACTCCCGTATTTATTAATTCACGAATTTTTTGGATAGCATTTTCTTTGTCTTCTTTATACGTTATACCAAACCATTTATTTTTGCTTTCCAATACTTTTAAACGTGCTTTTTTATTATTTACTATGGCATTGATTATTGAAGGAATAAAAAATTCTGCTTTAAGACTTTCGGAATTTTCATGTATAAATTTATTAAAATAAAATTCTAAATACGAGAAGATTGATGGTGTAAAACCCCAAATATTCATAGAAACAATTTCTTTACCTGTAAATGGTATGAGGTTTTCTTCTTCATCTTTATAAACTATTCCGTTTGGAATTTTTTCAATTTGAGTTTTTTCAGTAACACTTTTAAGAAAATTATCATTATCAATTTCGCAAATTCCACGCGACACCGAGCCAAAATCAGAAAGAGTATTTATCAGATCATATCCTATCATGCAATAATTGGCATTGTCATTATTTTGAGAACTTGACAAATAATTAGCAATAATTTTGTATGATTCTGCACCATAAAAATCATCTGCATTAATTACAGCAAAAGGTTCATTGATTTTCTGCTCTGAGACCCAGACTGCATGTCCAGTACCCCATGGTTTTTCTCTTTTTGGAGAAATTTTAATTCCCTTTGGCACATTTTTAATATCCTGTATAACAAAATCAACATTTATCTTTGCTGATAATTTTTTTAAAAAAAATTCTCTAATTTCTTTTTCAATACTTTGTCTGATAACAAATACCACTTTTCCAAATCCTGCACGAATTGCATCATATATTGAATAATCAATTATTGCTTCACCTGATGGACCTAATTTGTCAATTTGCTTTAAACCACCATATCTGCTCCCTATTCCGGCAGCTAAAATTAAAAGAGTCGGATTCATTTGTCTGTTTTTTTAATTTGACTACTAATTCTTTTCCTATATGTTAAAAATTTGTTGTTAAAGTTTAATTTATTTTAACGGGATAAAAATAGTATTTTATTCAATATAAGAACTAAGTTATAATTAAATTTCTGTGAAGTAGATAAACTAACGAATATCATTTTTATTATAAACATTAATTTTTTTATAAGGAAAAAGTTTACTTTTGAAGTTATAAAATTATATTTTATTTTTTATGATAGATTTTGATAAATATAAAGCAAATGATTTTGAGATTGAAAAAAGAATTTCAAAAATAAAAGTACAAGGAAATATTGATATTTCAAATACGGAAGTCTTTAAAAAAATATTAAGTGTTATTGACCTTACTACATTAGAAGGTTCGGATACAAATGATAAAATCATCAATGTATGCAAAAAGGCATGTACTTATAAAAATTATGGAACAGATGTGCCAAATGTTGCTGCTGTTTGCTTTTATCCTGTATTTATAAAACTTGCAAAAAAAGTTTTACATAATACAGATGTAAAAGTAGCTTCAGTTGCAGGAGCTTTCCCCTCCGGACAATCGCCTTTAAGAATTAAAATTGATGAAGTTAAATTTGCCATAGATCAAGGTGCTGATGAAATTGATATGGTGATTAACAGGGGAAAATTGCTTGAAGGTGAATATGGTATTGTTTTTGATGAAATTGCTGTAATAAAAGAAGTTTGTAAAAATATTCATTTAAAGGTTATTCTTGAAACCGGAGAATTAGTTACAGTAGAAAAAATCAGGAAGGCAAGTGAAATTGCAATTAATGCCGGAGCTGATTTTATTAAAACATCAACAGGAAAAATTTCTCCTGCTGCCACAGAACAAGCCTTTATTATAATGCTTGATACAATTAAGGAATATTACCAAAAAACTAATAAAATGATTGGCATTAAAGCTGCCGGCGGAATTTCAGAACCTATTCAGGCTGTAAATTACCTGACAATTTTGCAGAATATTTTAGGCTCTGATTGGATGAATAAAAATTATTTCAGAATTGGTGCAAGCAGATTGGCTGACAAAGTTTTAGCCCGATTAATTCATAAACTTAAAAGGCAGAATCCTGAATTAATCTGACGACTAAGAAAAGCTAATTTTTTAATGCGCTCAGCTTTTAAAATATAAATTTTTCTAAGTCGGGGTTAATCCCGCATAGGCGGGACAGGCTCTGAATTATTACAGTGGTTTATAATAAACATACGAATAATTCAGGTTAGCTAAAATTTTGAATAAATAACATGTGTGTCTGGTATAAAAATTATAAAATAACAAATGAAAACATCTTCTAAGGAGAGTTTGTATATAATGTAATAAATAAAATTTATATTTCAATATATATTATTTGGTACTTTTTTTGTGTAATCAATATATAATTATTATTAAAATTAAGATGTTATGAAAAAGTTATTATTAAGTATTGTTTTTGCTTTATTTCTAATTAATTTACATGCTCAAACAACATTAGATACAGCAGTAAATTTTTCCGTAAAAGATGTTCATGGTAACTCTATTGAATTATTTGAAATTTTAAATAATG
>JAIOSH010000532.1 GCA_021107685.1 Bacteroidales bacterium
GTAGTTTGAGGTATCCGATATTAGTATTATTTTCCTTGTCTTTAATTATAGTTGATTTTGCATAAGTTTCTTCCAAAATTACAATATCTCTTATTATTGGAATAATAACTATGCTACCGTCAAGTTTCTTAACTGTTAATTTTACTTCAGTACCTTTCTTACCCCTGATAAGCAGTACAGCCTTATCAAGCCTCATATCAACAACATCTACAGGTTCTTCATCACCTTGTGCTACTTTCAATATCATATCACCGACCTCTAACTCTCCTTGCTTCCATGAAGGGCTTCCGGGAATAATTCTTAACACTTCGATATATTCATTTTTTTGTGTTAATTGAGCACCAATTCCTTCAAGTTGTCCTGAGAATCTGATATCAAAATTTTCTTTGTCTTTAGGAGGGAAATATTGAGTATGAGGGTCAAAAATATTAACTATTGAATTTATATAAAGCATAAGTCTGTCATCATAATTAATTTTAGATAATCTATGAAACCAGTCGTTATATCTTTTCAAAACTTTTTTTCTTGCTTCTTTTTCTAATAATTCAAAAGATTTTATTTCAATAGTTGTATCGTTTTTTTCAATTGCCTTTTCCTGGGTTTCAATCATATTTGATAACCTTGTCAAAGTTTCATATTTTAGATATTTTCGCCAAATTTCTTTGAGTTGCTTTTTATCAGTTGCAAAAACTATTTTTTCCTCATCTAATTCAATATTTTCATCTTTTTCAAAATCAAAAGGCTTATCTAATATTTCCTTATAATACTTTTCAGCTTCATTATTACGTTTATTAATAATTTCAATAGAAAGGTCCAGGAAATCAAAATTTGCTTCCAATATTTGGTTGTCAATACTAAATTCATATTTTTTCAGATTATCAATATCTTCCTGTAATAAAAAGCGTTTACTATAATCCAATCTATCTAAATAAAGGTTAAATGCTTTATTGGAAAAATCGTCATTAATTTCTTCAGGTTGATAATGTCCGTTGTTTATTGCAAATAATACAACTTTTATCAGTAATTCACTTCTTTTTTCGTCATTATTATTTTTTTGTGCAAAAAGAGTTATTGCAATAAAAATAACAAATATTGAAAAATATTTTAATGTTTTTGATTTCATAAGGATAAATTTATTATGCATCTACATTAGCATATTTGGCATTTTTTTCAATAAATTCTCTTCGGGGCGGAACTTCATCGCCCATTAACATTGAGAATACGCGGTCGGCTTCGGTTCCGTTTTCGATTGTGGCTTGTCGCAAGATTCTAAATTCGGGGTTCATAGTTGTTACCCAGAGTTGTTCTGCGTTCATTTCACCCAAACCTTTATAACGCTGTATATGAACTCCGCCTTCATTACCGTTAGGAGATAATTCTTTAATAACAACAGCCCTTTCTTCCTCTGACCAGCAATATTTTTGTTCTTTACCTTTTTTTATTAAGTAGAGTGGGGGAGTAGCAATATAAACAAAACCGTTTTCGATTAATTCTTTCATATAACGGAAGAAAAAAGTTAATAACAGTGTTGTAATGTGACTACCATCAATATCAGCATCGGTCATTATAATAATTTTATGATAGCGTAATTTTTCAAGATTCAGTGCTTTGCTATCTTCTTCGGTACCTATTGTAATACCTAAAGCAGTAAACATATTTCTGATTTCTTCATTATCGAAGATTTTATGTTGCATTGCTTTTTCCACATTAAGTATTTTTCCTCTTAATGGCAGAATTGCCTGGAATTTCCTATCTCTTCCTTGTTTTGCAGTACCACCGGCAGAGTCACCCTCAACAAGATATATTTCGCATAAAGACGGGTCTCTTTCGGAGCAATCAGCAAGTTTTCCAGGTAAACCGGATCCTGAAAGAACATTTTTTCGTTGAACCAGTTCTCTTGCTTTTCGTGCTGCATGACGCGCTGTTGCAGCTAATACTACTTTATTTACTATTGTTTTGGCTTCTTTGGGATGTTCTTCGAGATAATTTGTAAGGGATTCGCTAACCATTTGATCTACAGCTCCCATTACTTCCGAATTGCCGAGCTTTGTTTTTGTTTGCCCTTCAAATTGCGGTTCTGCTACTTTTACTGAAATAATTGCAGTTAATCCTTCACGAAAGTCATCACCATTGATATCGAATTTTAATTTTGCCAACATTCCGGATTTATCAGCATAATTTTTTAATGTTCTTGTTAATCCTCTTCTAAAGCCTGATAAATGAGTTCCTCCTTCATGTGTGTTTATATTATTAACATAGGAATGTAGATTTTCTGAAAAGGATGTATTGTATTGCATGGCAATTTCAACGGGAGTTCTGTTTTTTTCTCCTTCTATTGAAATAGGTTCATTCATTAAAGCCTCACGGTTGGCATCAAGGTAATTGAGAAAATCTTTAAGCCCTTCTTCTGAATAAAATGATTGATTTAAATAATTATCTTCTTCATTTTTTGTTCTTTCATCAGTTATAGAGAGAGTGATACCTTTATTTAAAAATGCCAGTTCACGTAATCTTGAAGATAAAATTTCATAATCATAAGTTGTTGTTATAAAAATACTATTATCGGGTGTAAAAGTAACCTCTGTTCCAGTTTTGCTTGATTCACCAATTATTTTTACATCATGAACAGCTTTACCAAAAGCATATTCTTGTATAAATATTTTTCCTTCTCTGAATACTTTTGCTATTAATTGAGAAGATAGTCCATTAACACAGGAAACACCAACACCATGTAATCCACCTGAAACTTTATAAGAATCTTTGTCAAATTTTCCTCCTGCATGCAAAACAGTCATAACAACTTCGAGTGCCGACCTGTTTTCTTTTTCATGCATACCCGTTGGTATTCCTCTTCCATTGTCAATAACAGTTACAGAGTTATCTTCATGAATAATAACATCAATTTTGTCGCAATAACCTGCTAATGCTTCATCAATTGAGTTATCAATAACTTCATAAACCAAATGATGTAATCCTCTTGTACTTACATCACCAATATACATAGCCGGTCTTTTTCTTACAGCTTCAAGACCTTCTAAAACCTGGATATTATTAGCATTATAATTTTCTCTTGCAGATAAATTTTTTTCTTCATCAGTCATAATCAAATACTTATATTAATTTGTAATAGCTACAAAGGTAATAATACTTTATTTAATAATATAATATTATTTGCTAAAAATCAACGATTTTATTAACAATTTGTTGTAAAAAAATAGAATTAAAGAAAGTATTTAATAATTTTGTGATTTTATTTTATGATTCTAAAAAATAATTGTCCTTATTATGATTTTAACCTTAAAGTTTAAAAGAACAGGAGAAATTTAATCAGTATGTATATCAATGTGTTATTACCTATAAAATTGAAATTTTTTATAATAATTCTGTTTATATTTTATACATCTGTTTTGTCAGCTCAGAAAGTTGGACTTGTACTTAGCGGTGGTGGTGCAAAAGGGGTTGCTCATATTGGTGTAATAAAAGCACTTGAGGATAATAATATTCCGATTGATTATATAGCAGGTATGTCAATCGGAGCAGTTATCGGTGGTTTATATGCATGTGGATATACTCCTGATGAAATGCAAGAACTTATTTCTTCTGATGAATTTAATAAGTGGATTGCTGAAGTTAATGATGATAAATATACTTATTATTTTAAAAAAGAACCTCCTAATGCTTCATGGGTAACTTTTAAATTTACTTATGATCCTGTTTTTCGGACAAAGCTTCCTACTAATCTTATTTCTCCAACACAAATGGATTTTGCATTTATGGAAATATTTTCAGGTGCAAGTGCAGCATCAAATTATAATTTTGACAGCTTATTTATTCCTTTCAGATGTGTAGCTTCTGATATTGCAGATAATAAAGTGGTTGTTTTACAGAAAGGATATGTTGGAGAGGCTATTCGTGCATCTATGACTTTTCCGTTTTATTTTAAACCAATAAGAATTAATGGAAAATTATTGTTTGACGGGGGCATGTATAATAATTTTCCTTCAGATGTTTTATTTGATGATTTTTCTCCTGATGTCATTATAGGATGCAAAGTAGCTTCAAATTACCCTCCCCCTAAAGATGATGATTTATTATCACAGATTCAAAGTATGTTAATGGAAAATACCGAATATGAATTATTTACCGATAAAGGGGTTTTAATTGAACCACAATTAAAACAAATAAATATTATGGATTTTAGTCATGCCCGTGCTTTTATTGATAGTGGTTATGTGGCGACAATGAGGAAAATGATGGAAATAAAATCTTATGTAAAAGATACAATAGATAAAAAAACAAGAAATAAAAAAAGGGAATTGTTTTTGGATAAAAAGCCTCCTCTTGTTATTAATAATTTTTATATAAACGGGCTGAATGAAAAGCAATTTATTTATGTGAATAAGATATTAAGGAAAAATAAGTTTTCACCTGTCAAAGATAAAAAGCAGATAAAAGATCCCTTGACATTAGAAAAAATAAAACCTCAATATTTTAAATTGATTACAGAAGACAGGATAGAATATGTTTATCCAAAGCTAAAGTATGATATAAAATCAGGATTTTATGATTTATTGTTGGATATCAAAAAAGAGAATAAAATAATTACCGAATTAGGAGGAATTATATCATCAAAGGCTATCAATGAGATATTTCTTCAGGTTCAGTATAATTATTGGGGAAAGAATACAATGAGTTTAACAGGTAATGCTTATATAGGGCGTTTTTACAATTCGGCACAGATTAGAGCAAGGTTTGATTATCCGAAAAAACTACCTGTTTTCATTGAAACGTTTTTTACTTACAATCAATGGAATTATTTTAAAACAAACACATATTTTTTTGAAGATGAAAACCCTTCATATTTAGTTCAGAACGAAAATATATGGGAAATTGATATGGGTATTCCTGCCACTGTTTCAGGAAAGATTGTTTCGAGTATCTGTGCAGGACGAATAAAAGATGTTTATTACCAGACAAATTATTTTAGCCGTTTGGATACAACAGATAAGACATATTTTGATTTTTATAGCCCTAAAATATATTTTGAATTATATTCCTTAAACAGAAAACAATTTGCATCAAGCGGGATACATCTTTTGCTCTCATTAAAATTTATAAATGGTATTGAAAAAAATATTCCCGGTTCAACATCTACTAATAGAAATGAATATAAAAAAAGCCATGAATGGTTCCAGTTAAGGTTTAAATATGATAATTATTTTGAGACTTTTGGTCCCTTGAAATTAGGTTTTTACGGAGAAGCCTTAATCTCTAATCAACCGCTTTTTAATAATTATACTGCAAGTGTATTGTCTTCTCCTGCTTTTCAACCATTTCCCGAGACTAAGACTTTATTTTTACCTGATTACAGGGCTCATAATTATTTTGCATTAGGATTGAAAAATGTTTTCAAGGTATTTAAAAGAATTGATTTCAGAATAGAAGGGTATGCTTTTCAGCCTTTTGAGCAAATTGTTAAAGAACTTGATCTTAGTGCAACTTATGGAGAGCGTTTTTCAAAAAGATTTTATATGAGTTCGGCAGTTTTGGTTTATCATAGTCCTATTTGCCCTGTTAGTATATGTTTGAATTATTATGATAAAAGTGAAAATCCGTTTTCTTTTATGTTTAATATTGGATATATGATATTTAACAAAAGGTTTATTAATGACTAATTATGATGAATATTAAAGAAATCGGGGTTGTCAAAAGTAAGTTCACAGAGCCAACCAACCCTACGGAAATGAAAAAGCATGAAAGCACTATTATTATTAAAGAAGAATTTATTGACGGACTGTTCAAAATTGAAGATTCAGAGTTTATTGATGTAATGTTTTGTTTTAATAAATCACAAGGATATGATCTGAAAACAATAACTTTTACGGGTGAATTAAAGGGAGTTTTTGCATCACGAAGTCCCCGGCGACCAACATCCATAGGAATCACAACTGTAAATTTGCTGGGAAGAAAAGCTTGCGAATTAAAAGTTAAAGGACTTGATGCGATAGACGGAACCCCGGTGCTTGATATTAAACCTTGTGATAATTCTGTGTTTCAGGCAAACAATGAAGGAATTACTGAAAGTAATTTAAAATCCTCTCCACGCAGGCAAATTTTTTCTCATATCCTTGCAGGCGAAACCGATAAATTACTTTTAAAAGCCGGACAGTTGCACGGGCATTTTTGTCCGGGACTGGCAATGGGCGTAATGGCTGCTACTTATGCCATGCAAAAAATTAAAACACAATCCGATGGTATGGAAAACCTTTTGGCTATTGTTGAAACCAATAATTGTGTAAGCGATGGAATTCAGTTTGTTACAGCTTGTTCATTTGGAAATAATTCTTTAATATTCAAAGATGTTGGAAAAACCGCTTTTACATTGACAAAAAGAGATGGTAAAGGTATCAGGATATCAACACATACAGAAGCAAGGGAGTATATTCGTAAAGCAAAAAATAAATTTTCCGGATATTATCAAAAAATCATAAAACAACAGGAACGCTCTGACGAAGAAATTGCAAAACTAAAAAAAGCTGGTATTAATGCTGCTTTTAATATTTTAAAGCTTGATTTTGATAAAATTTTTAAAGTAGAAGAAGTTGATATACAAATTCCTGATTATGCACCCTCGCATGAAAGCATAATTTGCGATAAGTGTTCTGAAAGCATTATGTCATCAAGAATAATTGAAAAAGACGGAAAAAATCTTTGTATCCCATGCGCCGGTCATAAATATTATGAGTTAGACGGATACGGTATTAGATGTTATTTTTTATAATGAGACCTGTATAAAAATTTATGAGGTTTTTAATTTTTTTAAAACCATAATGTAGCTCAAGGCTACAAACAAATATAAAAGAATATGTCACACGAATTATCAATATTATTAATTACATCAGCGTCAATTGCTTTTCTTCATACTTTATTTGGACCGGATCATTACCTGCCTTTTATAGTAATGTCAAAAGCACGAAAATGGTCAATTTATAAAACAGCTTGGATAACTTTCTTTTGTGGGCTTGGACATGTTGGAAGTTCAATAATATTGGGATTTATCGGAATTGCATTAGGAATTGGAATATCAAAAATTGAAGGTTTTGAAGGTATCAGAGGAGATATTGCTGCCTGGGCATTTATATTTTTTGGGTTAAGCTATTTTATTTTCGGACTTTGGCGTGCTAAGAAAAATAAGCCACATAGTCACCTGCATATACATAGCAATGGAAACATACACAAACATACGCATACTCACCAAAACGAACATGACCATGTTCATAATAAAAATATTACTCCATGGATTTTATTTACAATATTTGTTTTAGGACCATGCGAACCGCTCATCCCAATATTAATGTATCCTGCTGCTCAAAACAGCTTATGGGGTTTAATACTTGTAATTTTGATTTTTGCTGTTATTACAATCGCTACAATGATAATAGTAGTTATTCTTGCTTCTTATGGTATTAATATGTTACCTTTTGGAAAAATGGAGAAATATACTCATGCAATTGCAGGAGCAGCAATTTTTTTTAGTGGCATTGCAATAGTATTTTTGGGGTTGTGAGAAATTTTTTATTATAACAAAATTGTTGTGTAATGAGAGAATTGTTATTTAGTAATTCATCACTCATAATTCATCATTTATGTCAAGGGTCGGACAGAGGTATTTAATCAAGCTTATTTTATTATTAATTTACCTAATCCCAAAATATTTCCACTTTCATCTTTCACCTTTACCAGATATACACCTGGAGATACTTTGGAAATATTAGTTTGTGGACTTCCGATTTCAATTATTGTTCTTCCATTCAAATCAGTTAAATCTAACTGGTATGTTTTATCAGGAACATAAACATATAAAAAATCAGAAGCAGGATTTGGATATATTTGAATTCCTAATTCATTCAACTCTTTTACTGATGCATCACCAATGATTACTTCAACGAATTCCACCGTTGAACAACCAAATACATTTTCAGCAGTTGCTGTTACTTTGCCAATAGCTGATAATCCCCATTGTACCTCAATGGCAGTTTCCGAAATTTGTTGTATGATATTACCATTCTCTACCTCCCAGGTATATTCAACTTCTGAATTATCAGGTACTGAATATGTTGCATTCTCATATTCCTCTACATCCACAGGCCCTGTAATTTGGAATTCATCCGGGTTTTGATGTAATGAAATATCATAAATTAAAATACTATCTCCTCCAAAAACTCCGGTCAAAGTATCAAAAGGATAAGAGCCTGATTCGGTAATCCATTCATCACCGATTAATATACTATCGTTTTCACATAAAAAGTATTCAATGTGAGTAGTACTGTTTAATAGGTTATTAAAATAAAAAATATGATTATTTTCAGATGAAGCTCCTATTATATCCTGGTCTCCATCGTTGTCCAAATCATTTGAAAATAATCCACTAATATTTAGTTCAGTTGCTATTATTATTTCGTCAGAGAAATTCTCATTTCCATTATTTCTTAACCAAAAAAGATAACCTGTATTTTTTGAAAAACCGTATGGAGCAGCAAGGATATCAGTTAAATTATCGCCATCTAATTCTAGGGACAAAGCAAAAACGCCTTCTAATACTCCTGAAACAATGGAATTGGGACTAAAACCGGAACCATTATTTTCATACCATTCTATTTTATAATAACTCCAATCTCCAATTCCGGCTAAGATATCCATATCCCCATCCTTATCAATATCATTAGATTGTAAAGAAGTAATCCCTATATTTCCATAATTATTTAATAATACTTTGGGTCCATAATTCCCGAAGCCATTATTTTGATACCAATAGATGTTCATAAGGCACCCTGAAATAATATCATTGTCATTGTCATTATCCAAATCGCCGACTGTAATATGATAGTGAGGTTGATCGCCTCCGGCGATATTGGCTATTAAAATTTGTGAACCGAAATTACCATTTCCATTATTCTTGTACCAAAAAATTTTTGTTTCTGTACCAACGAGTATGTCACAATCTAAATCATTGTCCAAATCAATTGCTATTAAATCAATCGCATTTTCAATATTACCTGATAAAACTTGCGTACTAAAATTTCCATTTCCATCATTTTCGTACCAGGTAATTTTGTTATCAATATATGAAACTGAAACAACATCAGGAATTTCATCACCTGAAAAGTCATTTACATCAACAAGTAATGCACCCTGGGCATTGTCGGTTATTAGCTGTTGCTGACCAAATAATCCCGTTCCATCATTTTCATACCACACAACTTTATTACTATAATATAAAGACGCTATGATATCTAAATGTCCATCACTATTTAAATCTGCAAAAGCCAGATCGGTTACCCCATCTGCATCATTGGCAATTATTTGTTGCGGACCAAAAGAAGTTTGACAAAATAAGGAAAATGATTGGAGAAAAATAATTGCAATAAATAAATTTTTCATAACCTACAATTTTTAGTTAAATATTTGTTAAGAAAACTTGAATTAAGTTTTAATTGCAAATAAAACATTTTATTTTGAAATGATAAAGGATTTACTTGATAAATTTCCGGTTTTCTCCATGAAATAAATCAAAGATTAAGCTTTGCTATTTCACAGGGTTAATCTGTATTCGTAAATCAATTTATTCAGGCACCATACACTTAAACCCTCCTTGTGGAATATTATCCGGCACTTGCCCGCCTTTTCCGCTGTTCGGTAACCAAATGTTATTCTTATCTGTATTATTTACTTGTGTATCCATTGTAAAATCACCTGAAAGATAGCCTGCGCTACCAGCTTCAATAGCCCATACATCATTTTTATCGGCATTTTCTATCTGACTGTTGGCATCACCATCTCCTCCTATCATACCCCAAACACCTGTTCCGATTTCTTTATGTCCGTTGGCTCCGCCGTAAGCCTGTCCTGCTCCGGTTGAGAAATCATAAGTGTAAGCATCTGCACCACTTTGCGGAACTGTATTACCTGACATTACCCCTAAGTGATTTCTATGGAAGATAACTACATAAAGATTATTATCAACAGGTTCAATAAATACAGGAGGAGTATTTCCATCCAAACCGACAAGGGTTCCGTCTTTTAAAAGGAAAACTGCCTGTGTTTCTTTTATAGTAGCTGATGTAGCATTTGCAGGGCTCGTGGCATCACGGGTTTGTATAATCAACCAATCTATGATATCAGTATTTGGAATTGAAGTTACATTTTCATTACCTGTATAATACCATACTGCTGATGCATTAGAATCATAAGGTTGTTGTAATGGAAGCAATCCATTTAAATTCAAATCAGTTTGCATTTCACCTGAACAGGAATTAAACGGACCTTCGAGATATGCATGTAAACCAAGAAAATAAAAGGGTTTGTAATTTGTCAAGCTCCATTTACCGTTTTCATTTTTCACTCTGAAAAATAAATAATGTTTTCCAACTGATAAGCCTGGAATATTCGCTACAAATGTTTCAATTATCAATGAGTCTGATGTAACAGGTATTTGAGTTCCGTTTCCGTATCCGGGGTCATTGTCAATAAAATACTCTGATTGTACAATATATGGCAGAGGTTGAGAAGCAGAAGGTGCATTGGCTTTATAAACATTTTGTTTAAGAACGAGGCTCCATTTTCCATTTTCATCTTTTGTACGTACAAATAATTTATGATAGCCCACATCAACGAGTGAGAGGTCAGCATCAAAATTGGCATCAACAATACTGTCGGAAGTTACATAAACTTGCTCACCATTGCCATAGCCCGGGTCAATATCGAAATAATATTCCATTTGTACAATGTCGGGCAGAGGTTGAGAAGCAGAAGGTGCATTGGCTTTATAAACATCTTGTTTATGAATCAGGCTCCATTTTCCATTTTCATCTTTTGTACGAACAAACAATTTATGATAGCCCACATCAACGAGTGAGAGGTCAGCATCAAAATTGGCATCAACAATACTGTCGGAAGTTATAGTAATTTGCTCACCATTACCATAGCCCGGGTCAGTATCGAAATAATATTCCATTTGTACAATGTCGGGTAGAGGTTGAGAGGTAGAAGGTTCATTGGTTTTATAAACATCTTGTTTAAGCACGAGGCTCCATTTTCCATTTTCATCTTTTATACGAACAAACAATTTATGATAGCCAATATTAACGAGTGAGAGGTCTGCTTCGAAGTTTATATCCACAATGCTATCTGGAGATACTGCAACTTGTTCACCATTGCCATAGCCTGGGTCAGTATCGAAATAGTATTCGATTTGTACAATGTTGGGTAGAGGTTGAGAAGCAGAAGGTGCATTGGCTTTATAAATATCTTGTTTATGAATCAGGCTCCATTTTCCATTTTCATCTTTTGTACGGACAAACAATTTATGATAGCCCACATTAACGAGTGAGAGGTCAGCATCGAAATCGGCATTAACAATACTGTCGGAAGTTACAGTAACTTGTTCGCCATTGCCAAATCCCGGGTCAGTATCGAAATAGTATTCCATTGCAACAATATCGGGTAATTGTGCGGAAGTAAATTTACCTCCGGCAATGAATATCAGTAATATTATAAATTTTATTCGCATAATATCATTTTTTGCAAATCGTCTGACCGTTTTGAGTGGTTTGACGAAATATGGTTACTATTTATACTAATTATGCGAAATAGCTTTAATATTAACAGGTAAGGATGTTGAACCCATAATGGTAATTGTTGATTCAAATATTGCAGGAATAGCAGGTAAACCGGAAAGAATATAGGGGTCTCCACCATTTCCGTTTCCAAAAGCACCGCAGTCTCCACCATCCATTCCTGCTCCTATTGCAGGTGAATCGTTGGCTAAAATGTATCCGTTATCAATATATTTTTCATAATCAATAAAAACGGTTGACATATCAATATTCTGCTGATTATTGTTTTCATTGGGATATTGTGTGCCATTACATAAATTATTGGAAGTTAAGTTTCCTTCTCCATAAACATAGTCGCCGCTCACAAGAATATTATTGATGTGAATGGAATAATATGTTGAAATTCCTCCCCACATAACGTTATTATTTATGATAAGTTCATTTGTAGCATTGTTTGTGTACATATAAACAGCCTTATACCCACCATAACTATGGCTTTTGTATGCCCTGATAAAATTGTTTCTAATAACTATATTTTCGGGAATGGCGGAAAAATAAATACAGGTAACCGTACCATTTGTGCTTGAGCTATAATCATTTATTTGTGTCATAATCCAGTTTTGCTGAATGATTATTCCACTTCGGTTGCCAGCAATGTAAATTGCATGTCCGTCATAAGTATAGGAAGCACTCACATATCCGGAAATATAACTTCTTTGTATGGTAATACTATCTGTATTGATTGTTATTAGTTTCCACGTAGTATGACTTCCATAACTTTTATATAAATAGATACCAGTAATGATAGTTCCTTCGCTACCTGAATTAAATATCAAATTTCCGATTCGTGAAGATTGTTTATAGGCTTGTGTTGTATCATTTTCATTCAACCAATATCCTGTGCCAATAACAACCAATTGTTTGTCAAATGTTCCATCACCATAACTATTTGGGCTTCCCTCTAAATATATAGTATCAGTTGCGGATGCTCCGTTAATAGCATCTTGTAATGTTGTGAAATCAGCGGCGCTATGTACGTTGTTTACTGTCCATACTGTTGCATTCAAATTCATAGCAAAAATTATTGCCAAAACCGTTA
>JAIOSH010000562.1 GCA_021107685.1 Bacteroidales bacterium
ATAGAAAATGATTATGGCAGCAATGGAGAATAAATAGGTCTTGATGTTAAAGCAATGAGAACGCAAAAGTTAGAAGATTGTTACTGCCATCTCAATAATAGCCTTGAAATTGTCAAGCTTCTAGAAGAAAAAGTAGCTAAATTTGATTATGGTTTCCAGAAGAAATGTATCGAGGATAGAAATTATGAAAAACTTGAGATGTATGTGATGGAATTATTGCTTAAAAAGTAGGAGTCTGAGTCTGTAAAGGATTGTAACAGTCCCTGGAAATCATGTAATAAGTTTAAATTCTATAATAATCCGGCTGACTGTTCACTGAAAAAATATTGAACAACAGTAAAAAAAGTGCACGATGATATCGTAAATTCTTATCTTGAGTCTCTGTCAAAATATAGTGCCAGAGCATATAGAAAGCCTGGAGCACTTAATTTACCGATTGATTGGAGAATGAAAAATTCAATGGCAGGAGGCGGGGCAAGTGCAGACATCAATTCCCATCTTATTGATCTTGCATTATTTCTAAATGATGACATTTCTGAAGTTTCAACTATAAAGAAAACATTTATCGATAAAAGGGTTTCAAAAAATAATAAAGTAGAAAAAGTAGATGTTGATGATGCTATTAATTGTATTGTAAAATTTAATAATGGTTCTATGGGAGTTTTTGAATCATCCAGAGTTTGTGCAGGGATGAAAGAATCGGTTATAATTGAAATAAATGGTACAAAGGGAGCAATAATATATGAATATCAGAATTTCAATGAAATGAAGTTATTTATAAAAAGCAGGGATAAAGAAAACGATGGTTTTAAAATATTAAAAATATATGATAAAGAATATCCTTATATGAAAAATTGGTGGAGTGAGGGTCATGGAATAAATTATGGAAATATAATTGTTAATCAATTTAATGACTTCTTTTTAGCATTAGAGGAGGATATTATGCCGTCTCCTAATATATATGATGGTTTTAAAGTTCA
The DNA here is from genome assembly GCA_021107685.1 of Bacteroidales bacterium. Lineage (GTDB taxonomy): Bacteria > Bacteroidota > Bacteroidia > Bacteroidales > SMBSF39 > SMBSF39. The sequence continues at coordinate 981 of JAIOSH010000562.1, forward strand.
AAAAGTTATGGAAGCAATGAACCGTTCAGATTTAGAAAAAAAATGGATAAGAGTTGAGGATTTATAGATGTTAACTGAAAAACTGGGTTCTGCAAAAAATATAAATATAAAAAATGTCTTAAATATAATAAGGAGAAAAGGACCTATTTCAAAAGTCGAAATTGCGAACATTTTAAATACATCGAAAACAGCGATGTCTTCCTATGTAAACTTTTTATTGAAAGAAGGTATGCTGTTTAAATCTGGAAAAGGTAAATCGAGTGAAATCGGTGGGAAAAAACCAATTCTTGTTGATCTAAATAATGATTATAAATATATTTTTGGAGTAACAATAGGAGTTCATAATATAAAAATAGCTCTTGCAGGTTTCAAGGGAGAAATTTTTAAGGAATTAGAATTTGCTACTGAACCAGCTTTTGGTTATGCTGTTATTATTGATAGGATTGTAAATAAAATTGATAACATTATAAAAGAAGATGAAATAGAAAAAGATAAAATACTTGGCATAGCCATTGGAGTACCAGGTGTGGTCCGAAATAGAGAGGAAATATTAATTTCACCGAATTTACCAGGTTGGCAGCATATAAAAGTGAAAGAAATTTTTAATAAAAGGCTTGGAGTTAGAACAATTGTCGAAAATGAATCGAAAATGCAATCTTTTGGTGAAAAATATTATGGAAAAGCAAAGAATTCCGAAAGCTTTATAAGCATTGAAGCTGGAGTTGGTATTTGTGGAGGAATATTTTTAAGAAATCAACTTATAAACGGTATTAATTCAAAAGCTGGAGAAATAGGGCATATAACACTTATAAAAGACGGTCCCCTATGTCATTGTGGCAATTATGGATGCTGGGAAACTTTGATCTCAATAGATACATTAAAAAAGGAAGTAAACTCAAAGACAGGAGAAGATTTATCTATTAAAGAAATTGCTGATATTTATAAAGAAGGAAATAATGATGTAATAAATGAATTAATAGAAGAAGTGGTATGCTGGTTTGGTATAGGATTTAGCACACTACTAAATATAATTGATATAGAAATGATAATACTTCATGGTGAATATAATCAATTTGGTCAGAAATTTCTTGAAAGCGTAAAGGCAAGTGCAGATAAACATATTTTTCCAAAAATAAAACTAAATCAATTTGATATTTGCTTTTCAGATTTAGATGATAGAGCAGAAATGCTTGGTGCTTTTAGCATGATACTGGAGGAAGTGTTTTCGTTTTCACTTAAAAATATAAGAGATAAGTTAATTTTTTAAAATATTAATTTTTAAATAAAAGCTAAAAAAAGTATCAAAAAATGGAACAACTAGATATAATTAGTAAATAGTGAGTTTAGAAAGTTCTTTTAATGTAAGAGCTTTAGATATGATTGATTGACAATTTCATACTTTAAACTATAAGAGATGCCAGTTGAAAAGATACTGGAGCCGAAGGGGCCGAAAACTCTCAGGCAAAAGGACAGGATAGTATTTAGTGATAAATATTATCCTGTCCTTTTTTATGTGCGCCCGGCATGGGCGCTTGCTAATCGGTGAAAGTCCGATACGGGGGTTGATAGTGCCAACCGTTAGCTAAAGACAAGGGTGTCCACCGTGAGGTGGAATCTAAAGGAAGTCGGAGGCAAAGCTCCGGTCCGAGGAATACGAACTACATACAAGGCAGAAGCCTGCCGGGTGAGTTTGCATAACAAAACAAAGCCCGAAACTATCCGAAGCAGGCGGTGTAAATGTAGCGGATATGTGGAGCGAAAGTAAGCGTTCTTACCCGGGGAGGTCTGGCAGGAGTGCTGCAAATAAAAGCAGAAACCCATGCAGTGATGTATGGCTGGCCTGTCAGAAGTCAGCAGAGGCCATAGTACCATTAAATGGGAAGGGCCGAACAATAGGAGGTTTTTAAGTTTGAAAGATACGAAGAAATACAAAGAAAGCAGACAACTCCCAAAGGGAGGCTACCTGCACAAGGATAGGGTGGAGCCCGAAAGTAGCGCAGGAGCGCCGAGCATTTCTTCTATGTCCCAAAACAAAGAAAACAATGTCAATGA
>JAIOSH010000337.1 GCA_021107685.1 Bacteroidales bacterium
AAAAATCTCGAAATTCCACCATCTTAATTACAGCATGCAATGAATATTTATTTGCCGTTCATTGCTTCTCGGCACACTATGAAAAGTTGGGCATTTGAAATTCCAATCTTTCAATTTACTACTTTGTTTATTAATTGTTAAAATTTTCATATTTAACACTATCTGCCCAATTTTTTATATTGCGTGTTACCTGCTGGGCTTTATTTCTATCAATCTTTTTTCAATGTGTTTTGGGTATTCATTTTATTTTATGATAATCATTTTGTTATTAAAAACTTTTTCACCTTTCAATTCAACAATATAAATCCCTTTTGATAGATTTCCTTTTTCAATTTCTATTTTATTTATTATAATGTTTTCTATCTCCAATACCTTATTTCCAGTAATACTAAATACTGATAATTTATAATTTAATTGATTTGGGTTATTAAATTCAATTGTTGTTTTATCAGAAAATGGATTAGGATAAATCCTTAAAAAATTAGGATTAAGCAAATCATTTTCTTCAACGCCCAAGTTGACATAAAGAGCAAGGTCATATGAATCCGGTGGACTTTCAATATAACCTACTCCATCTCGTGCAACGCTGTAGAAATAATAGGTTTTTTCATATTCACCTGTAAAAATCGCAGTGGTATCTGGTACATTTCTCAACCATTCAGTATATGTACTATCTTGGTGTTCGGAATAGTAGATAGTATAATCTCTGATTCCCGAACCTAAATAATCATCCTGTCCAGACCAGGAAATTAAATATTTCGTTGAATCCAAATGTGTAGTTAAGGTATTCATTGAACTAACTGGATATCCGGCATCAATGGTATTGAGTACGGTACCGGTAAGCATCGGGTCGTTATAATCAAATTTGATTGATGCCTTATTTGTTATTTGCGTTCCAGATGGTAGATCAGGTAATTGATCAATATGAAACATCACCCAACCTTCACCTTCCGGAGGTGTTACATTTGGTGGTAGATTTATATCTTCAAATTCCCATTCAATAATTCCGGTTGCAGGATCAAAAGTTTGTGAGGTTGGAATATGGCTGGTTGTATCGAATACCAGAGTTGCCCAGTCAAGATTAGTGTTTAATGTATCAGACAATTTTACATATTGTGCAGCAGCAGTAGCTGAATCAACATTTTCAAAATGTATAATATAGTAAAATGGTTGGAAGGGGGGCACAAATCGCATTTCACCATATCCAGATGGTCCTGCTTTGTCGTTGGGATCCCATGAGTTTACAACACTTATTTGTTTTGCTAAACCTGATGTAATATTTTCATAACCTTCAAAACATTCATGATTTGGATCATCTGTAAAATAACCGAAAAATTTATAAAGATTTTTTTCATAAGGACCATACCATCTATATGGAGAAGCTAAAGTATAATAAATTTGTTTCCAATATTTTAAACCGTATGAGCGAAATTCAGGGTTTAAAATATGAAAAACTCCTAAACAATTTGTTTTTAAAACGTCATCAACTGAATTGTTTTGACATAATGAAGTAACCCATTCACTTTTATCGTCAGTTCCATACATATCTATAAGGTTATTTGCTCTTTCAATTATAAGTTGACCGTGTGCAACATCATAATTTGGAGGTCTTAGTGCGCCTAAATATCCATTGTCTCCAACAGAATTAATCAAAGAAGAAATCTGTAAGTCAGGTCCATTATCGTTTCTGAGCATTTCTATATATTCTCCATTTCCTACAGATTTTGCAATATGATATTTAAACTGCCCCAAATTATAAATCGGCTCCTTCCAAATCATTACGTAACCTGCAGGTGGTAACATACTTGAGTCTATCTGCGGCCAATCATCATCAATATTTATTAGTTCGTATTTTTTAGTATCAATATTTATAGAATCAGGGAGATTTAATAATGAATTAAAGTATGCATCTGGATTTGTTGTAAAATCTAAATAAAGATTGAATTGTCCAACTGAAGTTGCTGTTAATTCTAAAGTTAGTATGTCTGTGATACCTATTTTCATATCAGAAACGTCCAAAAGAATCAATTTTATTATATCATTCCCTGTAGGTATATTTGGTGGATTTGCTTGTGGTGGTAAAGCGTCAGGAATATTAATATCAAAGGAAAAATCCATTGGTAATCCTAAGCCTAACCATAGGTTACTTGCATCAGTATTTCCATAATTACCATAGTTTATTACAATTGTTGTTGGTTGACCAACCCTAATTTCATCCATTGAGGTAATATTAGCCCATAAATTTTCAAACCCAATTTGAATTTCATATCCATTATAAAAAGTCCCTTCATTTCCATCGGGATTAGAAACAACCACATTCCATTGCCCAATTTCAGCATCTACAAGATATAGTGTAGTAACTATTTTTGTTGAATCAATAATGGTTGTCATTAAAGAATCTGCAATAATTTCCGGTTGTCCGTTTCGGGTAAGTTTTACTGCTGCACCTTCTTCAAATCCATAACCTGTGATTTCAACTGTTACAGAACCGGTGTTGCCACCATAATTTGGTGTAATGGAATAAATATCGGGGCCTATACCTGAACTGACAATTACAGTGCTTAACAAAGAATCATTAGCCGAATACTCGTCACCTTCTAAAAGGGTTTTGCATTTAGTTAAATATGTTCCAGGAGTATTAGCAGTCCAAGTGTCAAAAGTAATTGTATCTGAAGTAAATGAGGAAAGAGTTATGTTTTTTTCGTCAAAATATAAAGTATCTATATAGAAGCAAACAGGAAAGGTTGCTTCAGCTATTCCCCAATTTCTAACGATTGCCTTGGGATTTATGATTGTATCTAATGGAATGATACTTGTAGGAGATACAATTGCTTGCACTCCAACATTATTTTCATATCCATGTACCCAGGCCCAAAATGATATTGAGTCCTTAATAGCAAATTCAAAATATATTTCATTGGGGCTTTCAATTTCCATATATGGACCATCAAGTGATAAACCAGATCCAACACTAATATTATATTTAGGGAAAAATCTATATCCAAAAACTTCATTGAAACGAGAATCCCAAATTCCAATACCCATGCATGTATCGTTATAAAATTCCTGATAACCCACAGTATAAGGAATAATTAATTTGATTATCTCAAGGTCTGGTTCAAGAATACCAACACTGTCATACGGAGTGCCATTGTCCCCACCAGGCTCCCATAATTCTCCAAAATAAAAGGATTCTCCAGGGACATTTAGGTGGAAATTTATTGACATCTCAAAACCAATATCTTGACCCCAACTTAGACTAAATGATTTATCTCCATAGGAACTATTTTGATAATGAAATTCGGCAGAAGAATCATTAACGACCCAATCTGTGCAAGTTGTTCCGAATTCATCTTTTATTCTTCCTAATCCACGGTTATGATTATTATTCCATCCGATATCAAGTAATTGTTCATTTGATCCATTTTTATAAATTATTTCATCAATCCTCCCTTCTTCATGAACAAAATGTATATAAATTAATTCATTGTCAATAACTTCCGGTATTGATTTATTAATACTTAATGATACTGAATCATCAAAATACATATTACTAGCTTGAGATATATCGGTACCAATAATTGAGAAAACTGAAAAAAATAAATAGAGTATTTGGGTGCTTCCAATATTTTCAACCACCCTTTCTACATAGGTCTTAGATTTAGTTTTTGTTTTCATGTCTTAAATTTTAATTATGAAAATTACTTATATGTTTTAAATAACGTAACGATATTTTCAATTTTCGTACTCTGTTTCTTTTTTCAGCCTTGCAGGTAACGGTCTGCGGCTATGGTGCGTGCCGAATTTTTACTACAATATTTCTTGTTTTATACAATTTTCATTTTTACAATAAACCTTCTAATAGTACTACCTGCGGCATGCACTATGAGCCGCTGTTACCACACGTTCTTTAGATCATTTCATAATAATCTCTAACTTTCTTAGCAATTAATTCTATGCGTTCAAGTATGAAGGTTTGGTAGTTTTCAAAGGTCATGTCAAAAATGCTGGTTAGATGCAATCTTCTATCATATTTAATAGAAGGTTTTCGTATCTGTTATCCCTCCATATTTTAGTATCCCTCTATTGCTTTGAGATTTGATTTCCGGGAATTAATAACCTGAAATAGACTGAGCAATAATTAAAATTCTACGCCGGGATTATGCGCAATAATTTGTTTCACCAGGTTTTGGGCGCAATTGCGAGTCCCTTCATCAACGTCTCCTCCACCGGCAAAATTGATCATGATTATTCCACAGTTATGATAATCGTGTCCCAGATCTCTGAGATGACCTTCAACTCTATGATTGATTTTTTCCGCCGAATGCCAGAGCGTATGCCATGGCACATATTCACCACTCACAAAATTCAAAACAAAAGTACTGGTGTCAGTTTCATGATGGGCGTGCGTTATGGTTTGGGTTACCAATTTAAGTTTTTCATAGTCGGAAATATCACCAAGGTAATAATGGTCCTGCACATAGAAGCTTACACCATTGTAGCTGTTAAGTGAACCATCAGTTTTTTCCGGCCATGTAGTATATATCCCCAAACCATGGCCGGTATTATTGTGAAAACGCCTGACAATACATATTTTGCCCCTTACATCTCCTAAAGTCGGGATTCTTCCAGACTCCCGGTAAAAATTATCTAGTCCTTTGTCATGTAAATGCTGATATACAGCCTCAGCAAAATGTTCGTCGGAGACATTGGTATGTTCTTGTTTGATCATCAGGATAACTGTTTCCGTGGTGTCCTTTTCCAGGAAATCAATAAACCATGTTAAAGCTTCAGCAAAGGTTTTATGAAGATCATAGTGAAAGGTACCATCGCCATGATAAAATTCGAGATGATCTTTTTCTATATACCCAAGGCGGATATCAAACCACCTGACCCCAAGTTTGAGTTGGTTGGAAATCCTGAAGTCCTGGGTGATTACGTTTTCCTTTTCAGCATGGACTTGTGAAGTATGTAAATCCGCACCTGAGTCATGTGTGCCGGGAATGGTGATCCTGTTCAGGGGTACAGTATCATCAATTTGTGACATCCAGGACATATATTGATATGGAAGATCCTGGCCATTTGGGTTTATAGATTCAATTTCAATTTCTTCAACTGGATCATCTTTTTTACATGATGAAACAATTATCAATAGGGTTAATAGTATTAACCCCAAAAATTTCATTAATGGATTGGATTTCATTTTAATTTGTGTTAATTATTAACTTATCTCAAAGATACGACAATTTTTGTATAAACATTCTTCAGGACGACCCAAAAAATGTGTGGTAACGTGCCGCGGCTATGGTGCGTGCCGCATTATTACTACTATTTTTCTTGATTTGCACCATCTTTATTTTTGAAATTATCTTTCTAAATATGCACTATTTGCGGCATGCACTATGAGCCGCTGTTGAACTAAATCCGCCCAACGGCGGATAGCTTTTTTTTGCAAATATACGTAAAATGATACTGAAAGGGAGTACGAAACTCCCTAAAATTTAATTATTAATTTAAAATTCAGTATCATGCAAAA
>JAIOSH010000153.1 GCA_021107685.1 Bacteroidales bacterium
GGGGTCAGTTGAAGATGATTTTTTATAGTCAGTAATTCCCATTTGTAATCCTAAATTTTCCTGCAGAATTTTCGCATCTATAATGGGATAATTTCTCTCGTGAAGTAATTTTAATAATTCTAATGCATTATTATAATTTTTATTTTTTTCGTAGAAATCAACAGCATAAGTTAGAAGTTCTGTTTTGCTTTGTGAACAAATATAATTAAACATTGTAATATGTGTTAATTCTTTATTACAAATCTCAAAATCATTGAAACATCTCTCCGATGCTTCATATTTCCTGAAAAATAATTCAAAGTCATTTTCATATAAAGCTTGTTCGGCTTCAAGAAATAATTGTTGATATGTTGCAGCAGGTATATATTTTTGTTTTGTTTTGCTAACAGACGAATCAGCTATATTACATAATGTATTTTCATTTGAAATTTGTAATGCTTTTGCTAATAGTCCATCAGCTATAATATAGTTTTTACTTTTTATATGTTGTTTCGCTTTAATATAATTCCTTTTATATTCAACTTGTAAAGTTTGACATTCTTTACTAAATATCTTACTTTTTAAATCACCTATTGCTTTTTTAACTTCATTATCATTGGTTAAAGCATATTTTATCTGAGAATCAATTGCTCTTTGATAGATTATATTAGCAGAATCCAATTCATTTGCCCAAATTTTAAATTTGCCTTTTTTTATATTTTTTAATAAAATCGGCTTTACCGCTTTACTAATAAAATAATCCAAATTTTCATCCTTTTCAAAATTAAATTTGTTTTCCATCTCTTTAGCTGCACTAAATTTTTCAAATGCATATTGATATATTCCAAAATTTAAAAATTGTTTGCCCTTTTTAATAAAATCCAAATATGTTCTATATTTAATTTTTGAAATAATAATTTCAACATCATAAGAAGGTGAAATTTCTGAATTATTTTCTTTTTGAAAAGCAATTGCATCATTAACTAATTCCTCTGCTTTATCAATATCATCATTATTTAAATACTTATCGGCTCTTGATAATAATTCTCTGTATGTTCCTGTTTTTGATCTGCTAATGCCTCGTTTTATAGCATTATTACAATCAAGTGAGGGTTTAGAAATACATAAATTATTAGCCTTATTATAATATGTTAATGCCATATCAAAATTATTTGATATATTCTGTTCTTCGCCTTTGATAATACATAAATCAAATAATTTGTCATACATTTTATTAATTTTAATATCCGTTATAATAAATTGTTTGTTTACTTTTTGAAATAATTTCGCGTGTTCAATATAATTTTCAGCCATATCAAAATTATTCACTTCTATTGCTCTTTTCGCAACATTTAAATAGGAATTAAAAATACCATATTTAGAACGGGAAATATATATTGATAATTTATCAGTGCATTCAATCACATTAATCCCTGAACAAAGACATTTTGCATTTGAAAGTAAATCATTAGCCTCGTTGAATTTTTCCCTGGCAATATAATTTTCAGCCTTTAAAAGATAGCTGTCATAAACCGATTTTGCAATTTTATTATAAATTCTTTTTGAATTACAGTTGAAATTTAATTTATCTGTTATTTGATCTATTATTTTTGAATATTTATTGATATAGGAATTATTATAATCAATTTTTGCAAAATTATATAACAATGGTGCAAATAAATATTCAACACATTCCGATTGATTAAAATATCCTGAAACGCTTTCAATATAATCACTTATTAACAGATCATAAGCCTGCCGGTTGATATTAATATGCTTTAAAGATTCTAAGTGTTGTTCGAAATTTAACTGAAACCTTATTATTGTGTAATATAATTCGTTAAATTTTTTTATAAAATCAACAGGATCATATTCTGTTAAATTTAATACTTGTGAAAAATTTTTATTTTTAAGATATTCATAAATTCTTTCACATTCATCCAACTTTATATAATTGAAAGGAATATTCGTATTATTGTACAGGTAAATATTCTATATTTTTTGTATAGTTGAATCAATTAATAATTCAGATGCATAATAATCATTAATAAGCATCAATCTATTATTAAAAGCAATTTTATCGGAACTATCGGAATAAAACCTAATATCTTTAATATCTAATGAATACTGTTTATCAGTCAAGGTATCATTAAATTTTAATTTTACGGCTCCTGTTTTTTTTAATTTTAATATTAGATTTTTTATTTTATAGCTTTTAAAAATATTATTATTATTTAAAATATTAACTATAAAATCAGCTTTGGAAGGGATTAAAACATCGGAAATATTAAATCCTTTATAAAATATTTTACCAATACAGGTATCGCTATTGATCTTAATTACAGCTTTAAAATTTCCAGGAGGGATTTCTTTGATACATTTATAAATTTTATAAAAATAAGTGAATTTAACCTGATCTAAATTTTTCAATTCAATTTTAGCAATTTCCTTAATAAAATAATTATGAGTGATTTGCCTTATATCAGGATTTTTCTGATAATTAAAATTGAAGGATTCATTCATTATTTGGTCATAAATAACCAAATTTTGTGACAAGGCATTAATAACAATAATGTTAAAAAAAAGCAATAAGATATATATTTTTTTAATCATTATTTATTTTAATTAGCCGGTATTTATACCTAAAAAAAATTGACTATCATATATTGATTTCCAACATAGAATAGTCATTTCAATTGTGCCCGGAACAAGACTCGAACTTGCACAGCCATAAGGCCACTACACCCTGAATGTAGCGTGTCTACCAATTTCACCATCCGGGCTATTTGATTGGTTGTTTAATATTATTTAATAGGAATATTTTTTGTTTGTGCCCAGAACAAGAGTCGAACTTGCACGACCTAACGGTCACTACCCCCTCAAAGTAGCGTGTCTACCAATTTCACCATCTGGGCAAATCGTTTGCAAAATTAAAAAAAATTATTGTTTTTATAAACAATAATTACCATAAAATAATCCAAACCCGCAACTTACTTTATCAATACTGCCGTAACCTAATTATAACTTGCTTTAATAATGTATTGTAAGTAATTTTATAAAATAATTAAATTTTATATTTATATAATTATTGAAAAGATATATTTATAAAAATTTTTGTAATTTTGCAATTTAATATTATGATGGTAAATAATCATACTATATAAATAAAAACAATGGAAAAAATTAAGATATACGGAGAACGAAATACAGGGACTATATATCTTGAATGGTTACTAATAAAAAATCTTATAGTCGAAATTCAGGAAGATTTCCAATATGGGTGGAAACATCGTCTTGCCCCGGGTGAAGATGAGATAACAGATAAAATGAAAAAGGAAACCTTATATGTCTGTTTAGTAAAAAATCCATACTCATGGCTTCTTTCTATGCACAAAAGACCTTACAATCATCCATCACTAAAAGAATTAAGTTTTTCGCAATTTATTAAATATTCTTATGGTGATTATAAGAACCCAGTAGTAATGTGGAACCTGAAAAATCGTTCTTATACTAATCTTGGCTTATATGCCGATAATCATATTATTATTAAATATGAAGATATTCTGATAGAACCTAAGGAAGTAATGGGAGAGATTTCAGAAAAATTTAATATTAATAAAACAGGTATATTTAGAAATATTACCAACCTTATTACAAATACTCACGGTATAAACAGGAAAAAATTCCATAAAGAATTCTATATTAAAGAAAAATGGAGAAAAAAATTACATGCAGACCATATAAACTTCATAAACGAACAATTAGATAAAAATTTAGTAGAAAAATTAAATTATTCTCTAATATAAAATTTATGTTTGAAGAAAAAGACCTCAGACAAATTCATTCCAAAGAAATTACACTTAAATCTATTAAACATCAAATTGATAACTTTAAAAAAGGATTCCCTTATATTGTTCTTGTTCAAGCGGCTACTAATAACAATGGGCTAATAGTATTCAGCAAAGACGAAATTAACAGGCTTTCTGTTTTTTATTCTAAAGCTTCCAAAAACAGAAGTATTTTGAAATTTGTACCTGCATCAGGAGCTGCCAGTAGAATGTTTAAACATTTGTTTGAATTTAAACAAAATTATAATGGAACAGAAAAAGATTATCAAAATTTCATATCAGACAAAAGTTTTAACTCTGTTTATAATTTTATTAAAAAAATTAAAAATTTTGCATTTTATAATGATCTGAAAAATGTGATGTTAAAAGATGGTTTGGATATTGAAACATGTATTTCAGATAAAAATTATACAATAATAATAGATTATTTACTTGATGAAAAAGGATTAAACTATGCAAAATTACCTAAAGGTCTGTTAAAGTTCCATAAATATAATGACTATTCAAGAATATCAATAGAAGAACATCTTGTAGAAGGAGCAAATTATTGTAAAGACAAAAATAATAAAGTAGCTTTACATTTTACTATTTCGCCCGAACATAAAGAAAAATTCATAAAGCAAATTGATAATGTAAAAGATATTTATGAAAAAAAATTCAATGTTAAGTATGAAATAAATTTTTCAATTCAAAAACCATCAACAGATACAATAGCAGTAGATTTAGATAATAATCCGTTTCGTGAAGCCGATCATTCTTTATTATTCCGACCAGGCGGTCATGGTGCATTAATTGAAAACCTTAATGACATTAAAGGTGATATTATATTTATAAAAAATATTGATAATATAATCCCCGACCGTTTAAAAGAACAAACTTTTCTTTATAAAAAAGTTATTGGAGGCATTCTCATTGAACTACAGCAAAAAATTTTTAAATACCTAAAATTAATTGATACAGGGAATACTGATGATGATAAAATTGCAGAAATAACAGCTTTTACAAAAGATAAATTAAACATTTGGATAGATCCTGATTTTAATA
>JAIOSH010000130.1 GCA_021107685.1 Bacteroidales bacterium
CGCATATTTTTTAGCAATTCCATTAAACATGGATGAAAATGGAGTCTTTTACTCTATTATAATTGCAGAGACATTTATGACATTGAGTGCTATTTTTATATTTAAAAAAGGCAAGTGGAAATATAAGCGGATTTAAAAATGAGTCTGGTCTAAACAATAATTGAGTCCAGTCTGAAAACAAAAAAAACCCGTCATTGCGAGGAACTGCAGGGTTGGCTTGTGTGCTGGAGTTCCGTGGCAATCCCTTTGATAGCATGGACTACGTAAATAAGAAACAGATTGCCACGCTCTATCACACAGGCCTACCCTTATGCTCGCAATGACGAAGTAAGCCTTTTAGGACTGAACTCATAATTTTTATAAAAAAATTTTCAATTATGAACAAATGTTCATTATCTTTGCCGAAAATTATTTTAGAACAATGTCGCCACGACCCAAGAGATTCAGAAGAATGTATCAGCCACCGACTATTAAGGGCTTTCGTCCGTTTGGTAATCCGGCTGTATTGAAAGATTCTGTAAAATTGCTGTTTGAAGAATATGAAGCAATTAAGTTGGCAGATTATGATTTTTTATCACATGAACAAGCTGCTGAAAAAATGAATGTATCCCGTCCGACTTTTTCGAGAATATATGATAAAGCAAGGAAAAAAATCGCACAGGCTTTTATTGAAACACGTTCAATAATAATTGAAGGCGGCAATGTTCAGTTTGATGAAGAATGGTTTAGGTGTATAAGCTGCGAAAGCACTTTTAAGATACCTAAAAAAGGAATATCAGTTACAGAATGTCCGGTTTGTAAATCAAAAGAAATAATTCATATTAATACTACAATAAAGAGAGAAACGGAAGTGGTAAATCCGCTGAAACAAAATAAACAAAGAATGGGTGATACAGGATTCTGTATATGTCCTGTTTGTGAAATAAAAATAACACATCAGGCAGGAATGCCATGCAGACGTGTAATTTGCCCTGATTGTGGTATTAATATGATAAGGGAAGTTTCTAATAAAAAAAGAAATAATTGACATATTTATTAACATAAAAATTAAAAAATGAAAATTGCAGTAACATCATTAGGAAATACATCTGATTCGAAAATGGATCCAAGATTTGGCAGATGTGCTTTTTTTGCTATTTATGATACAGTAGCAAATACATATAATTTTATTGATAATCCCGGAAAGAACGCTGGTCATGGAGCAGGTCCCCAGGCTGCGGAACTAATTGCAAATAATGGAGTAAAAAAAGTAGTTTCAGGTGAATTTGGTCCTAAAGCTAAAAATGCTCTTGAAAGTTTGGAAATAGAAATGATCATTGAAAAGAATAAAGAAAAAACTATTAAAGAAATTAATATAACATGAAAAAAATAGCCATACCAACAGAAAATAATTCAATATGTGCTCATTTTGGGCATTGTAAAGAATTTTCAATTTTTGAAACAGAAGACGGACAAATAGTTTCAAATGAATTAGCCGTTCCCCCTCCGCATGAACCAGGTGTATTACCGGGATGGCTTGCTGAAAAAGGAGTAACAGATATTATTGCCGGTGGAATGGGGCAAAGAGCAATTAATTTGTTTCTTGATAATAAAATTAATGTTTATGTTGGTGTTACTGTTAAGGCCCCTAAAGAATTAGTTTTAGATTTACTTAATGGTAATTTACAGGCAGGTGTGAATTTATGTGATCATTAATTATAAGCAAGTCTGAAGTAAGAAGTTTGAAGTAAAACATCTTCCGTCTTCCGACTTCGGTCTTCTAACTTCCGACTTTTACAAATCAATAGTTTACCCGAAATATTTAATTAAATGAATTATAAAATTGCAGTTGCAAGCGGAAAAGGCGGCACAGGAAAAACAACTGTAGCTGTTAATTTATTTTATACTGTTCGGGATATATTCAAAGAAAAGATTCAGTTAATTGATTGTGATGTTGAAGAACCTAATGTCAATATTTTTACAAAAGGTACTTTATGTCAGGAAAAGAGTGTTAGTATAAAAATACCTGTAATTAATAAAGAAACATGTAAATATTGTGGTACTTGTGCGGATTATTGTGCATATAATGCTTTGCTTTTTGTAAAAACCATACCTCATATTGCTGTATTAGAAGATCTTTGCCATGGCTGTGGAGCATGTTTATATGCCTGTAATGTAAATAATGTAATTACTGAAAAAGAAAAAGTCCTTGGTAAAATATCTGAATTTCAAGTAAATGATATTTCAAAGCTTATTGAGGGTCGGATAGATGTAGGTGTAGCTATTGTATTGCCTGTGATTAAAGCTGCAAAAAATGAAGCTGATAAAAATGGTATTGTAATATATGATGCTCCCCCAGGCACTTCTTGCCCTGTTTTGGAAACTATTTATGACTCTGATTATGTTGTTCTTGTTACCGAACCAACTCCTTTTGGTGTGAATGATTTAAGAATAATGGTTGAAACTGTAAAAAAAATCGGAACAAAAATGGGAGTAGTAATCAACCGTGCAGGCTTAGGTTCAAATGAGGTTTACGAATATTTGGCAAAAGAAAAAATAGAAATATTAATGGAAATACCCTATGATAAGCAAATTGCTGAAATATATTCAAAAGGAGATATCATTATAAATAAATTACCTTGGGTAAAAGACAAACATATTGAATTATTTAATAAAATAATATCATGTGTTGAGCAATAAATTCAATCATCATCAGTAACACAAAAAAATGAAGCAAATAACTATTATCAGCGGTAAAGGAGGTACCGGAAAGACAAGCTTAACATCAGCATTTGCATCAATTGCAAAAAACAGCATTATTGCTGATTGTGATGTTGATGCTGCTGATATGTTCATCATATTAAAACCTGAAATAATTAAAGAAGAAAAATATTTGGGAGGTAAAATAGCAGTTATTGATTATGATAATTGCACTAATTGCGGAATTTGTAAAGAATATTGCCGTTTTGAAGCAATTGAAAATAAAAATGATAAAATTGTAATTTCTGATTTTGCTTGTGACGGATGTGAATTATGTATGCGGATTTGTCCTGAAAATGCTATTTCTATGAAACAATCCGATGACAACCGTTGGTTTGTTTCAAATACACGTTTTGGAAAGATGGTTCATGCACGTTTGGGAATAGCAGAAGACCTGTCAGGAAAATTAGTTGCTGTTGTCAGGGAAGAAGCTAAAAAAATTGCAAAGGAGCAGAATAATGATCATATAATTATTGATGGACCTCCCGGTATTGGATGTCCTGTTATTGCTTCAATAACAGGTATTGATATTGCTGTTATTGTTACAGAACCAACTCAATCGGGTTTGCATGACTTGATAAGAGTTGTTAATCTAATTGATAATTTTAAAGTAAAGCCGTTTATTATTATTAATAAATCTGATATAAATAATAACATGACAAAGCAAATTGAAAGTTATTGTAATGATAATGACCTGGAAGTCATTGCAAATATACCATTTGACAGAATTTTTATTGATGCTATGGTTAACCGGCAGACAGTTATAGAATTTGCTCCTGAATCCGATATAAGTAAAACTATTAGCTCTGTTTGGAGTAAAATAAGTTCATATAATAATTATTAAACTTATAGCGTTTAATATTTAAAGCCAAAAACAAATTTATGAAACGTTTATTACTAATAAATATATTCCTTTTACTGTTTGTTCTTACAAAGGCTGCATATATCCTGATACCAATGGATGATACTCAGAAAAACCATTTGAAAGCTTATGGTATTACTTATTGGACACTTGAACATAATATAGAAGTAAGTTGGTTGCTTAATTATCGTGGAGGCAGCTTTATGTTCAAATATCATAAATTACTTGAAAATGAATGTGTAATAAGGGGAGTTTCATATAAAATAATAGCTGATGTGCAATCAACAGCAATTTTACAGGAAATAGCCCAGCCTGAAGTAAATATGGATGAGGTTAAATTGCATAAAGCTCCTAAGATTGCGGTTTATTCACCTAAAAACAAACAACCATGGGATGATGCAGTTACTTTAGTATTGACTTATGCTGAAATACCGTATGATGTTGTTTATGATGAAGAAGTCCTTGATGGTGTTTTGCCTTTGTATGACTGGTTGCATTTACATCATGAAGATTTTACAGGTCAATATGGAAAGTTCTGGGCACATTATAAGAATGTTGCCTGGTATATTGAAAATCAAAAAGCTGCTGAAGAAACTGCTTATAACTTAGGATTCAGCAAGGTATCTCAATGCAAATTAGCTGTTGTAAAGAAAATACGAGATTTTACAGCAGGTGGTGGATATTTATTTGCCATGTGTTCTGCAACAGATAGTTATGATGTTGCTCTTGCTGCCGAAGGCATAGATATTTGTGATGTTATGTTTGACGGCGACCCTTCTGATCCCATTGCCCAGTCAAAATTAGATTATAGTAAATGTTTTGCATTTAAAGATTTTATCCTTAGTAAAAGTCCTTATGAATATGAAATTTCATCCATAGATGTTGTTCCAACTCACCGTAAAGTCAATATAAATAATGATCTTTTTACATTATTTGATTTTTCGGCAAAATGGGACCCTGTACCAACTATGCTCTGCCAGGACCACGAAACTGTAATTAGAGGATTTATGGGACAAACCACAGCATTTAATAAAAAATATCTAAAATCAAATGTTTTGATAATGGGTGAAAATAAAGCAATAAATGAAGCAAGATATATTCATGGTGAATATGGCAGAGGAACATGGACTTTTTACAGTGGACACGACCCTGAAGATTACAAGCACTATGTTGGCGATCCTCCTACCGATCTTAATCTTTATCCAAACTCACCGGGTTACAGGCTGATACTTAATAATGTATTATTTCCTGCTGCTAAAAAGAAAAAACAAAAAATTTAATTAGTGTTTGCAAGAAAATGCCAATAACTTCGTTACGCTCATCTTAAAATTCAGTCATTTACTTTAGTAAACTCCTGATTTTTAAGATTTCGCAAGCCTTGTTCTTGACGTTTTCTTATCAAACACTTAGTTTTTGTGCAAAGACTAATTAGTAAATATCATCTTATTGATAGTCATAACTTTCCCTTTAATAATAAATGCGCAAAAATAAATACCTGATTCCTGGTATGTACCTTTATTATCTTTTCCATCCCATTCAATTGAAGACTGATTCTATAAAATTAAAGTAAAAAAGAAAAACACAAAAAAAAGCTGATCTTTTAAAGACCAGCTTTTTTTTAACTAAAAATAATTATTTATCTGTTACTTTGGCACCTGGCATTTAAAGCCATCTTTCGGAATGTTATCCAAAACTTGTGAACCACTACCACTGTTCGGATTCCATAAATCAACTTTATCCTCATTTGATACATTACCATTCATATCAAAATCACCATTGTAATAGCCGGAATTACCAACTTCAACAGCCCAGATATCATTTTTATCCTGGACAGATATTTGTCCATCTGAGTTTCCATCAGCACCTATCATACCATATACGCCTCCAAGATTTTTATGTCCGAGTGAACCTCCATAAACCTGACCTGAACCAGTTGTAAAATCATAAGAGTATGTTCCTCCATTTAGAGTTAATGCATTAGCAGACAATACTCCCAAATGATTCCTGTGCCAGATAACTGCATATAGATTTTCTGTAATTGTTAGTTGAAATTCCGGTTCTATGCTGCCATCCATTCCCACAATTGTACCGTCTATAAGTATAAATGCAGCTTGTTGTGCAATCATTGTTGATGCACTTGCTGTTGAAGCATCTCCCGGTGTTTCCCGTAATTCAATTAATACCCAGTCAACAATATTAAGATTTGGCATAACAGCTACACTTTCAGTACCTGTATAATACCAGGGTGAAGTATTATATGGTTGTGATAATGGTAAATAACCGTATGTATTAAGAAAACGGTACATCTCAGTTCCTAAATACGGACCTTCGAGAAATACTTTTATATCAAGTGATATTGAACTAATAACTTCGAGTGTTACAGGGATAATTTTCACGGGATTAACAGGATCATTACTGTTAATAATTATTTCTGCATTATAAGTACCTATATTCAGACCGGTAGCATCAAAATGAACAGTTACATCAATAGAACCACCATTAGGAGGAACTATGCCTGTACCATTATTTGTAATACTTAGCCAAGTATATGTTACAACATCATCCAATTCCATAGCAAAGAACCTGTCAACAGGAGTACCTTGAGCAATTCCGCCTAAAACTACTTTTCCAGTAACAAGATCTGTTGCAAAAAATGCTCCGCCATTCATCTGATCTGTTGAATTAGTCAGTAATGGAACCTGATATGAAACTCCTGTTAAGGATTGTGTAGCAATATCATATTCATAGAAACTTGTCTCGGGATTTCCCGACCTGTCATGTATCCACAGGCGGTTTGTACGCTCATCATAAGCTAAACCATATACATTTGTTAAACCAGGATTATTAAGTGTACCATATTGAGTGCCTGTAGCATCAAATTCAACAATTTCGGTAGTCCAGTTACAGCAATAGAAATGACCGTTTGTGGAATTGTAAGCTAATGCTCTTATACAACCTAATCCTAAGTTCCCTGTAAATTGTGTTGTAACATTTCCATTAGAAGGATCAATTTTATAAAATCCATCTTCATCTCCTGCATAAAGATTTGTTCCATCAAATACCATATCTCTCATTCCCCAGTCTGTTGAAGTTCCCTGGTCATAATTATCTATAAGATTGCCTGAAATATCGAATTTGTAAAGTTTGTTTGCACCGCCTGCACCGCCACCTGTAGTCCATATATATGTTCCATCAAATTCGCAGCCAAGAATTTGGTTATCACCTGTTGGAGTTTCAACATCAAAATCAATAAGTATATCTCCTGCAACATCAGGTGGAGTAAATCCTATTGGTTTATATGGTGAAAAATCAGCAGTAGTACTAGTTTCATTATGTTCAACTATGGTGCCGAGATTTAAGATTGATTTGAAACCAGAAGATTTTGTAATATAGTTGATATTACAGTTATAATTCAGTTCGGCATTTCCTGTATTTGAAATTTGCATAATTTCATCAGCATTAGCATCAATGACGAGAATTTCATTGAAGTTCAACGGGTTTACGACAATTGATGGTGAGCCGGCACCTTCACCGATCCAGAAGTCATCAATAGCCATATCACTGGTATATGAAGAACCTGTAATGCCTCTGAATCTAATTTTAATAGTTTCGCCGGCATAAGCAGAAATATCAGCCACCATTTCATACCATGAATTTCCCTGATTACCTGAAATAGCTGGAATTACATCATTAATCCAGGCATCATTATGATATACGTCAATATGGAGGCTACCCATAGCATCGCCATACATGTGATACCAGAATTTCATTTCAATCGAAGTTAAAGAGCTAAGATCAAATTGTGGTGTTAGTAAATAAGCGATTTTATTAGGAAAATTAGGGTTTGTTGACTCGGTATATACATAATAGCCTGAACCTGTTGTATGGTCTCCTGATGGACCGGTATTGCTTGATGGAGTGCCTCCCGAATTAACAGTCCAGTCAAAATCATCACCTGTATCATTAATCCATGCATAAGGCATAACTCCACCTTCTTCAAAGTCTTCTTCATAAGGCAAAGGTAATCCTGAAATACCATTACCTGTAACAGCAATTATCTCATCACCGCCTCCGGCATTGTGTGTGATAACTACATCACCATTGTATGCCTGCACAGCAGTGGGTGAAAATGTAAGGTCAAAATTAGATGTTACACCGACATTTACACTGTAAGGCAAAACATTTTCAGAATTTGAATTTTTATCCAAAGCAATTAAATTATTGCCATTATCTTTGGCACTACTTACAGTATAGCCCGAAGGTGTAGTAATAGTACCGGTTAAAGTTGCACTACCGTCATTATAAATAGAAAATTGTTTTGTTAAATTATCGCCAATAAAAACATTACCGAAATCCAGGTTAGAAGGATTAACGACAATAGAAGGACTAGGATTGCCGATAGGCGGGAATATAATATAATCTATCCATGCACAGTCAGAGCCTGTGCTTACAGAATAATCCTTATCATATACCCATTTGAAAGTATGAGGGCCTGCAGAAACGGGATAACTAACTTCACCCCACGCAACACTACCTGCCCAACTGTTGAGAAGAGTTCCATCAAGCCAGAATTCCAGATAATCATAATTTGATTCTGAAGACACTTTTCTAAAAAAAGAAATATTACCGGCAGTTGTAACATCAAGAGTTATTAAAAGTTGAGAAGATTGATTATGAGAAATGGAGCCTGATTTAGCACAATAGACGCCTTCATAAGGGCTTTCTGCAACAACAGACCAGTCGGCATTTCCGCCGAAAGTCCATGGGAACTTGGAAAAATCGCCTGTTTCCCAATCTTCAAGAACAAGACCTACACTCTCATAAAATGTATTATTTGCATCATAATTTCCTGCTGTAACGTCATAAATAAGATCAACTGCTGTTCCTAAAGGTGTTAATGCGTCAACAGTTATATTAAAAGTAGCATTTACACTAGAGCCTATTCCTAATGTTCCCAGATTATCATTGCCTGAATTAATTGTAACATATCCGCTTGTTGTAGCAAGTGTTCCGATTGCAACAGATGAAATACTGTTTCCAATATTTGATGTTTCAATAATTATATCGGCAGTTTCTCCGGGGTCTAATTTTCCATCATTATTTCCTACTGATGAATCATCAATAGTTAAATTACCTATTTCAAGTGAAGGTGCATTAGCAGTTATTGAGAAATATGAATCCCATGTATCATCTGCCGTACCATTGACTGTTAAGTCAAAATTTATAATATGCTGGTCTGGAATATCATCAGCAATAGTAAGTGCAAAAGCATCATTTTGTGTTGAAGTTGCACCGGCGTTTATTGTTCCCCAATCTTGGTAATTATCAGTAATAGTAACATAAGGATCTGTAGTTGATAAATAAGCATTAACATTATTAGCAGTTGCATTACCGAGATTTTCAAGAGTTATATGAAGTGTAATATTTTCACCATAATCAGCTAATCCATTGTTGTTACCGGTTATATCATTTATAACGCATGTATTGAAAAGAACATAAGGACCACTTGGTGGAATAATATTAACATTTGAAGTATATCTGTAATAATTTTGTTTTGTAACAGTAACTAACATTACATCACCCGGGTTTTGAGCAGGGATAGTAATAGTAAGAGGTGTTCCTGTTCCTTCACCTGTACCTATGATATCACCGTTTACAGTAAGTGCAATAAAAGACCCCTGGTCAGCAGTTACAGTGAAGGAAGTAGCACCGCTAATAAGTGCAGCATTATGTGATACGGTCAGATACTGAGGCATTTCAGTATATACTGTAGTAAAGGCATCGCCGTGATGATGGAACAGATGATAAGTAATTTCTTTACTACTGGGGTTATAAGGCCAGCTTGACTGTTGAAGGAAATATTTACCTGCTGCATTACCAAAAGCAGGAAGAATATCTCTTGAAGGAGGATTTGTTCCGTAAGTTGGCATAAATTGTGTCCACATATTATCATACATTCCCCATACATAAGTATCATTAACAAATGAATATGATGTTTCTGATGCTGCAATAATACCTAAAGCACGATGAGGGTAACGATGAAAGGCTTCTGCAAAACATTCGGTAGAACCATTATATTTTCCTGTTAAACAATTAATAGAAAAGACAAATACAAGGTCATTATTGCTTAAACCTGAAAGATCGCCAATATCGTAATCCGGTTCTCCCCATCCTGTTACGCCTCCATGATCGCGGTGTTGTAGCATAAAAGCACCACTATTAATGTCATTATTCAGGCGTGTAGCGTTTCCTCCCCAATCAGTAAGATGGTCAGGAGTAGCAGGAATATATCCGGTTCCACTTGGTCCAAAATAATCTACTACCAAATAAGTATTTGAGTTTGATGACCATGAACCTGTGGGAGAGCCGCTATAGATAGCATTTTCGCGTACAGGATTTTTACCGAGACTGTGTTCCCAAAACCCATTTATTGATTCTGAGCAAATCTGGAACCAGCGTTCTGTTTGCCAACCCATAGCAGTAATTGGATGATCATAGTAATTTGGATTTGTTGGTGGTGTGCGTTCATGATTAAGGAATTTTTCAATAACAATCTGCAATTCTGATGCATCTCTTGCAGTCATTCTGGCAAGTATTACATCAGGAAGCTGATCACCGTCAACATCAGCATAAATGTTATCTGACACACAACTGCCATAGTTAGGCGAAATTATTGTATTACCGCTTGTGCCATAATCTCCTAATAAAAGCACGGCTGATGGCGGAACAGTCCATGTATTATATGCATTATCAATATAGTTCTCAATTGCTGTTGTTGTATTTCCACCTATTTCAGAAGTAGTTACAACACCTGTTTTTATACCCTGAAGAGTACGCCATACTTTTATTGAGTCAGCCCATGAGACAAAAGAAGGGCCATCAGGTGTAATAACAATATATTCATAATCCGGTGAATCTGAATTAAAAGAACGGTTATAATCAATTTCCGGTAATGATTCCTGGTTAAGAATAGCATCTTTAATTATTGGGTCCCACCAGCGGCTACGAAGTCGATCTTCTCCGAAATGCCCGTTTCCTCCAATAAAAGTTATTTCAACCTGTAAATCTCTGTAAACAATTAATTCTTTGGTTACAGGATTATATTGAAAGGGAGTAATGCCAAGCATAACTACATCTACACCACGTATTATACCTTGCTGCGATAGAGTTACAGGTTCGGCAGGATAAAATGCGTTTTTTGAATATATCTTAATATTTTTTTCATAATGTAATGGACCCTTATCAGTGTCAAGAGGAATACGCGGAGCAGGTGCTATATCCACACCCTGGTATGTTTCTGAACGTGATGCTATTATCTTGACAGAAGCAATTGCTCCCTGTGGTATTGCAATATAACGTCCTGTACCCGGAAGGTTAGGAGCTCCCTCATCATTTGGTAAAAAAATACCGGGGATTTGAATTGTCTGCATATTTTCACCATTGATAGCTTGATCAATAAAAGCGAATTTGTTAATAGAATAGTTTATTTTTACTCCATTCGAATTTTCACGTTCTATTGTGAAACCAGCGTTTCCCCAGCTATCAGAGTAAATAATTTCCTCTGCTTGTACAGTGATAAAAATTATCATTGTAAAAGCAAGCAGTATGCCTGATAGTTTATTTTTAACTGTCAGGACAAAATTGTTGTTCTGTTTCATAATTTTTAAGTTTAATGTTTAATTAATAATATTAAATATTTATGTTTTTTTTTATTAGACAAAATTATATAATAAATGGTTGCAATTTAAAAAAACTACATTAGTTTAAACTTATATTCAAGGAAAGTCCATAAGTGTTCAAAGATGAATATGGTATTAACTCAAATGAATTAAAACTATTTCTGAAAATTGTTTTCCCAATGAAAGTACCGAGAACTGCTCCGCAAAAAACATCGGAAGCCCAGTGTTCATTATCATTAAGCCTTGAAAGTGCAGTTAAACCGGCTATAGAATATGATACAATACCAATCCATTTTTTATCTTTATATCCTGATGCAATGATTTAAGCTATTGAAAATACAACAGAAGAATGTGCCGAAGGGAAAGAATTATATTTAAATTCAGAATTGAAAGGACCATCCCAGATTTTAGAATTTGGAGGCTCTTCCTGGTAAGGTCGATGCCTGTGAAATATTTGTTTTGCAACCTGTGCAAACCCTGCACTGATAATAAATGCTTTTATTCCTGTTAAAGCAATATTTTTAGCTCTTACATTATCAGATGAAGCACCTATTACATAAAATACACCTAATAAAGGTAATGTGTAAACACCACTTCCAAATGGTTCAAAAACATATTTGCTAATATCATCTTTGGCTTTTGTTTGGTTTTTTTGAATAAAATCGTATATCTCTTCATCCTGTGTATATATCAAAACCGAAGTTCCGAGCAGTGCAGCAGTAGTTAACCATTGTTTTCTCTTCCACGAAAAAGGTGCAATTATTATTTCTTTTGTATCAGTAAAATAGGATATAAAATATTCCTTATTCAGCTTTATTTTTTTTAGTTCTCCTGTTGTAAGTGTATCTTTATTTGATAATAAAGTATGAGTTGAATCATTTTGTGAATTAACATTTAAAAAACAGGATAATAATAATAAAAAAAATAATAGTGTTTTTTTAAAGGAAGTGTATAGATAGAGTGTCATAATTAATTATTCAGTTTCTTTTGCTTTATCCCAAAAGACATCCATTTCGCTTAAAGTCATTTCGTGTAAAGATTTTCCGAGTTTTTGTGCTTGTTTTTCAAGATATTGAAAACGTTTAATGAATTTTTTATTTGTTTTTTCTAAAGCATCTTCGGGATTTACATCAATAAAACGAGCATAGTTAATTAAAGCAAAAAGTAAATCTCCAAATTCATTTTCTTTTTTTTCTTTATTTGATTTATTTTCTACTTCTTTTTTTAATTCGTTCATCTCCTCTATAACCTTGTCCCAAACCTGATGTGGTTTTTCCCAGTCAAAACCAACGCCCCTTGCTTTTTCCTGGATGCGGTAAGCTTTTACTAATGGTGGTAATGAAACAGGTACTCCTTCCAAAACTGATTTATTACCTTCTGTTAATTTAATTTTTTCCCAGTTGTTTAGTACTGTTTCTGCATCTTTGGCTTCAACATCCCCATAAATGTGCGGATGACGATAAATCAATTTTTCTGAAATACTATTTAAAATATCTGCTATATCGTATTCATTCATTTCGGAAGCTATTTTTGCATAAAAAACAATATGAAGCATCAGATCGCCTAATTCTTTTTTAATTGCATCCATATCTTTCTCAAGGATAGCTTCTGATAATTCATAAGTTTCTTCTATAGTAAGATATCTGAGACTTTCCAGTGTTTGTTTTTTATCCCACGGGCATTTTGCACGCAACTCATCCATAATATTAAGTAATCGTTCAAAGGCAGCAAGTTGTCTATTCATCATTGTATGTATTATGATACAAATGTACTATTTTTCATTAAGAAATATTTTTTTAGAAATTAATTTGAAAAAAGGTAAAATGAAGAAATCAAATTTTAATCTCAGTAAAGTTTCGTAGGAACATCCTGTCTGTCTTCATCGTCCTCATCCTCATCCCATTCAATAATAAATTTTGTGCTTTCCTGCTCTTTTGTTTCCTCCCTTTTTATGTTAGTATCATTTTTTAAAAGAGTATCTTTTTCCGTTTCTTCCCATTCAATTATGAATTTTCCTTTTTCCTGCTTTTCCATTATCTCTTTTTGTTTATCTTCATAATTTATTATAGAAGTATCCTTTTGTAACCAGTCAAATTCCTCTTTCAAAATATTTTTTAAATTTTGTTTTTCTTTTCTGAAATCCGATTTGATTTTTTCCCTTACTCCTTTTGTGTCATATTTTAAAACAGGATTATCCGTAGTGCCTGTCAGGTGAAGATATAATGTTGTCCGTCCTAATCCGTCATCTTCAATAACTCCGAACTCTTCATTTTCTTTTTGGGAACTTTTGGTTTTTCTATATAATATTTCTGATAGCAAAATTCTGAAATTATAATCAATTTTATTATCAAATGTATGTATCCCTGTTGCCTGAAGATCAATCGTGCTGGATTTTATATCCATTTCAGGTATATGAATTTGTTTGTTTTTTATCTCAATTTGATTTGTTAATGTTGAAAACTTAATATGTTTCAGGTCTTCAACCTTAATATATCTGGATAAAACATTTAAAGGCATAAAATTTATCAATTCGCCATTTTCTATTATTAAATCTCCTTTTGAATAAATGCTGTTTAAATCAACAGACAAATCAGAGCTTAGAGTTGAACTATAATGAACATTAGCAGTAACAGTTCCTTTTAAATGTCGGTCAGTTATATTTTGCTGACCAAAATTTTCAAACTCATAAAATAATTTATTAATATTTACATTGTAAATTGATGCATCACAGTTCAGGCTTAATTTATTTTTTCTTGTTTCTTTAATATTACCCGAAGCAGTTATATTGCCATCCATTGAAGCAAATGAAAGTTGTTTAAAATACAGGTTTTTATTTTTAAAATCCAACTTACCCTTAATGTCTGATGCATTAAATCTTCTAAATTTTAACTTTTTAATATCAATGATAAGATTAAAATCCAATTTGTCGGATAAAGAAAATTGATAAATAGTATCGGTATTAGAAGATTTATATTTTAATAATTCGTTAAAATCAATATTTTGAGAAATAAGATTTGCATTTATTTGTAATTTTTGATCAGATAGAAATAAATATGGAAGAACATTCCTGAAATAGCCTTTCATATTAAAATCACTTTGGGAGATTTTCCCTGTAAAATCTTGAATAATCAGATCATTATTACTGAAAATAAAAGAACCATTGAAATTATTATAATTAAGTTCACTATTTTTTAATAAGAATTTCATATTTTTAATGCTCATTTTACCTGAAGTTTTGCTTGAGATAAAATCCTGTGACGTGAATTTTTTAAGGCTATTTAAGCGATTTTTAAATGATAGCTCTAAGTCTATGTCGCCGGATATAGTTTCTAAAGTATCAATATTGATGAATTGCTGTAAATCTGCAAAGTTCAGATTAGCGGAAATTACAAGTTCGACATCCGGATTATCAAAATTATTTATAAATATATGCCCTTTTATATGCCCTGAATTTAATTCTGAATAAAAATCCTCAATATTCAGACTATATGAATTGGATTTTTTGTTTTTTCCGTTTGAAAAAATTCCTTTAACCGATACATTTTTAAGCGTAAAACCTGATTTTTTTTTGGAAATCTCACCATTTTCAAAATTAAAATTTACAGTAATAAGCGGTATATTAGAGCCACTAATCCTTCCCTTGATAGAAGTTTTAAAATATAATTTTCCTTTGTTAGAATAATTTTTCAATTCATCTTTATATATATCCGGCAATTCCTGTATAAATGAACTTAATTCTGTTTTTTTTGCCTTTATCTGAATATCTAAATATTTTGAACCTGCCCCATCAGTAATATTCCCTGTAATATTAAATGTAAGTTTGTTAAAATTAAGTCTGCCTTTTAAAATTTGATATAATTTTTTATTTTTATCAACATTTAATACAAGGTCTATATGAGTATCTTTGTTTTCAAGAAAAATAACATTTTCTGATTTAATGTAATTTGAAAAAACTTTTCCTTTAATATCCAAAAAAAAGTTTTCATCTGAAAATTTACCTTTTAATATTGTTTTTTTAGCAATAATCAAATATTCTTCATTAGAAAGATAATTAATATAGGAGATATGGACATTCTTAAAAATTAATTTTTCTAAGTTAAAAGAAAAAGAAGAATCAGCAGAATCAGCAGAAGTTTTCCAAAATTGATAATTATTTTTTCCATCTTTTAAAACAATAAGATTTATAAATGCATCTTTTATCTCAATATTTTTAATCTTATAATTTTTATTATAAATATCAATTATATTAAAATAAAAAAAGATACTTCCTGCTTTTAATAACTTACAGGTTTTTTTATCATAAATTAATTCTTTAGTTTTAACATCAGTAAATTTTATTGAAGCAAAAGGAAATTTTTTCAATAATGAAAATTCAATATCATTTACAGTAATTTCAATATTAAGATTCTCATTAATTTTTTTAATAAAAATATCTTTTATTCTATCTTCGTATAAGAAACCGAGCAAAAGTCCGGTTACTAACAAAAAGGTAAATAAAATAACAATTCCAACAAATATTTTTTTAAATAATTTAGTTGCCAATCTTTTACTTTTTATGATTTGCAATTTAAATTTTTTATGAATAAATTTAAATATATTTATTTAACGCTTCTTTTTATGAAAAATTTATATATTTGCCGCAAAATTTCATTTTATTTATTTACAATTCTTAAAACCAATAGATTATGAAAAGAAAAACAAATTTATTATTTATCGCCATAATTATAACAGGCGTAATATTTCTTATTGAAGGATGTACTAATACAGGAAAAGAAATTATGAAAGCAAAACTTATACCATTGGAAGATTTTTTTAAAAATCCTGAAAAAACTGCATATCAAATTTCACCTGACGGAAAATATTATTCATATATGGGACCTTATGAAAACAGAATGAATATTTATGTTCAGGAAATTGGAAAAGAAGAAACAATTCGTTTAACAAGTGAAACCGATAGGGATATTGCCGGTTATTTTTGGCCAAATAACAATCAAATTTTATTTTTAAAAGATAATGGCGGTGATGAAAATTATAAGCTTTACGGAGTAAATATTGATGGAAGCGATTTAAAATGCTTTACAGATTATGAAGATGTAAGAACCAAGATAATTGATGAACTTGAAGATATTCCAAACGAGGTTATTATAGGAATGAATAAAAGAAACCCCCAGGCTTTTGACCCATACCGTTTAAATATTGAAACCGGCGAAATGGAAATGATAGCAGAAAATCCCGGAAATATTCAGGGTTGGATGTTTGATCATAATGGTAAATTGCGAATTGCTTATGCAATTACCGATGGTGTTAATACCAGCCTCTTATATCGTGAAACTGAAAAAGATGAATGGGAGACTGTTTTAACAACAAATTTTAAAGAAACAATGGCTCCGTACTTTTTTACTTTTGATAATAAAAACGTTTATGGTGTATCTAATCTCGGAAGAGATAAAACTGCAATTGTAAAATTTGATATTGCAAAAGGAAAAGAAATAGAAGTCCTTTACGAAAATTCCGATTATGATGTTGAAGGATTATATTATTCAAGAAAACGAAAAGTATTAACTGCTGCCTCTTATACTTCTTCAAAAAGAGAAAGACATTTTTTTGATGATGAAACCCAAAAATTATTTGAGAATCTGGAAAAAAAACTTGGAGATTACGAATTAGGTATTAGTGCATATAATAAAGAAGAAGATGTATTTATTGTAAGAACATATAGTGATCGCTCCTTAGGAGCATATTATATTTATAATAAAAATACCGATAAGCTTGATAAAATTGTAGATGTCAGTCCTTGGTTAGATGAAGATGAAATGGCAAAAGTAGAGCCAATCCAATACGAATCAAGAGACGGATTAACAATTAACGGATATTTAACTTTACCTAAAGGATATAATTTGGAAAATGCCAAAAACTTACCTGCTATTATTAATCCACATGGTGGTCCTTGGTATAGAGATAGCTGGGGGTTCAATCCTGAAATCCAGTTTCTTGCAAATAGAGGTTATGCTGTATTGCAAATGAATTTCAGGGGTTCAACAGGTTATGGAAAAAAATTCTGGGAAATATCGTTCAAACAATGGGGACTCACAATGCAGGATGATATTACTGATGGTACAAACTGGCTAATTGAAAAAGGTATTGCCGATAAAGATAAAATCGTTATTTATGGTGGAAGCTATGGTGGTTATGCTACCTTACAGGGCTTAGTCGTAGAACCTGAATTATATGCTGCCGGTGTTGATTATGTTGGTGTTGCAAATTTATTTACTTTTATGAAAACTATTCCGCCTTATTGGAAACCTATGTTGGATATGATATATGAAATGGTTGGAGACCCTGTTAAAGACAGTATTCAATTAAGAGCTACTTCTCCTGTATTTAATGCTGATAAAATTACAGCTCCTTTGTTTATTGCTCAGGGAGCTAATGACCCAAGAGTAAATAAAGATGAATCTGATCAAATGGTTGAAGCAATGAAAAAACGTGGAGTTGATGTAGAATATTTGGTTAAAGATGATGAAGGACATGGTTTTCGTAATGAAGAAAACAGGTTTGATTTTTACAGGGCAATGGAAAAATTTCTTGAAAGGCAGTTAAAAAATTAAATATACTCGTTTAAAATTTTTCATAATTTAATATAGGAAGCCGGTCAGTTTTGACCGGCTTTTTTTTACCAAAATTTTTTTATAATCATAGTGTAACTTTTTATATTAATATTAGTCATAAGTATATAAGATTAACTTACATATTAAACTGACCGAATACGCACATATTTTGTATATAAATCGTACACTTTCAAAAATTAAAAGCTATAATTTTTGATGGTAATTTGTTATATGTCAGCTTATAATTTATACTGGTATGATAAATGTTAAAATATATTTACTTTATATATCGTTAAAATTATGGTTAAATTTTATATATTTTTAGTTGAAAAATTCCATAATTAAAACATTATTTCCAAATTAAATGATAAAACTTAATAATTTAAATAAAACTTATATAACAGGTAATAATAAATTACATGTTTTAAAAGGATTAGATCTTGAAATAGAACAAGGAGAACTTGTTTCGATTATGGGGTCATCAGGTTCGGGAAAATCTACTTTGCTCAATATTATCGGTATATTAGACAATTATGATCCTGGAGATTATTATTTGAATAATACATTGATCAAGGATATGAATGAAACTAAGGCTGCACATTATAGAAATAAATATATAGGATTTGTTTTTCAATCGTTTAATCTGATTTCATTCAAAAATGCAGTAGAAAATGTAGCCCTCCCTCTTTATTATCAAAAAGTCAGCAGAAGAAAAAGAAATAAACGTGCATTAGAATATTTAGATAAAATGGGATTACTTGAATGGGCAGATCATTTGCCAAATGAATTATCAGGCGGACAAAAACAACGACTGGCAATAGCAAGAGCTTTGATATCCGAACCAAAGATCATACTGGCAGATGAGCCTACAGGAGCATTAGATTCCAAGACTTCAATGGAAGTAATGGATATTTTTCAGGAAATTAATAAAACCGGAATTACAATTTTGATTGTTACGCATGAACGTGATATCGCAGCAAGAACCGATAGAATAATAAGATTAAAAGACGGAATTATTGAATCAATAGTTAATAATGGTGAAAGAAAAAAATGGCTCAATGAAATGACTATTACTAATTAAAAAAGATTAATCTAAAATCCAAATATGTTTGATTTAGATAAATGGCAGGAAATATTCAGTACTATTAAGAAAAATAAATTACGGACTTTCTTGACAGGTTTTAGTGTAGCATGGGGTATTTTTATGCTTATTATATTATTAGGTTCAGGTTATGGTCTTGAAAATGGTGTAAAGAAAGAATTCAAAGGCGATGCTGAAAATACTATCTGGATTAACCAGGGAATTACCAGTGTGGCTCATAAAGGTTATAAGCCCGGAAGGTTTATCAGATTCACAAATGATGATTATGAAGATGTTAAATTAGTGGATGACGTAGAACATATATCTTCCCGATTTAGAATATGGGAAAACAATACTATATCATATAATAATGAATTTGGAAGTTTTGATATTTTTTGTTCTCATCCTGAGTATGGTATAATAGAGAACATTGAAGTTGCTAAAGGAAGATTTTTAAATAAATCGGATGTTGAAAATTTCAGGAAAGTTACTGCTATCGGAAGATTAGTTGATGAAGCTCTTTTTAAAGGAGAATCACCAATAGGTAAATATGTAAAATTAAGCGGTGTTCCTTTTAAAGTAGTAGGAGTTTTTGATGACCCGGGTGGTGACCGTGATCTGTCAAGAGTTTACATACCTGTTTCCACAGCCCAGAAAGTTTTTAACAGAGGAAATAGGATTAATAATATCTCAATGACAGTAGGAGAAGCAACAGTAGAACGAAGTAATCAAATGGTTGAGGAAATCAGGAGTAAACTTGCCTCGACTCATCATTTTTCACCTGAAGACATACGAGCTATACATATTTGGAACAATGTAGAAAATTATAAACAATTTATGGATTTATTTGCCAGCATCAGGCTTTTTATCTGGATAATAGGTATAGGTACTATCATAGCCGGAATTGTTGGGGTAAGTAATATAATGATGATAGTTGTAAAAGAACGGACAAAAGAAATAGGTATCAGAAAGGCAATGGGCGCAACACCATGGTCAATAATTAGCCTGATACTTCAGGAATCAGTATTAATTACAGGTTTTGCAGGTTATATTGGTTTAGTATTGGGAGTTGGTTTGCTCGAACTTATATCAAAAGCTATGCCTGCAACTGATTACTTTGCAAATCCTGAAATTAATTTTAATGTAGCAATAGGAGCAACACTTTTATTAATAATATCAGGTGCTATTGCAGGTTTTGTCCCTGCAAAAAAAGCAGCAAGTGTTAAACCTGTTGCAGCACTTAAAGATGAATAAAATAATAATATGTTTGACATAGATAGATGGCAGGAAATATATAGTGCTTTAAAGAAGAATAAATTACGAACCTTCTTTACTGCTTTTGGTGTGTTTTGGGGGATATTTATGCTTATCATAATGCTTGGTTCGGGAGAAGGATTGCAAAATGGTGTTAATCAGGGTATGGGAGATATGGCAACTAATAGTTTATTTATGTGGACACGAAGAACTACTATTCCTTACAAAGGATTTCCACGAGGCAGATTCTTCCGTTTTAAAAATAATGATACTAAGGCTCTTATAGATAATATTCCTGAAATTGAAAACATTGCTCCCAGACTTCAGGGTTGGGGTGGAGACGGAAACAATAATGTAATTCGTAAAGAAAGAACCGGTGCCTTTACAATACAAGGAGATTACCCTGAATATAATATTATTGACCCTGTTGAAATAATTAAAGGAAGATTTATCAATTATAACGATATAAGAGATAAAAGAAAGGTTGCTGTTATCGGGACAAGAGTTTTTAACGAAATGTTTGCTCCTGATGAAGACCCTATTAACCAATATCTTCGCATTCAGGGAGTTTATTTTAAGGTAATTGGTATGTTTAAATCAAAGAAAAACGACCAGCAGGCAGACCGTGAAAACCAACAAATTTTCCTGCCTTTTACAACATTACAAAAAACCTATAATTATGGTGATATGGTAGGCTGGTACTCTATTACTGCCAAAAAAGACTTTTCTGTATCGCTTGTTGAAGAAAAAGCCAAAACATTATTGAAAAGTCGCCACAACATAGCTCCTAACGATGACAGGGCAATAGGTTCATTTAACGTTGAAACAGAATTTAAAAAAATGACAAACCTGTTTGCTGGTATTAACGGATTAATATGGATTGTTGGTATTGGAACATTATTGGCTGGAGTAATTGGCGTAAGCAATATTATGTTAATTGTTGTTAAAGAACGAACAAAAGAAATCGGAATTCAGCGTGCTATTGGCGCTACACCCATTAATATCATAAGCCAGATTATTACTGAGTCTGTTTTCTTAACTTCTATTGCAGGTTACTTTGGTTTGGCAATTGGAGTTGGAGTTCTTGAGCTTATCAATTATTTATTAATAAAAACAGGTGCCGACACTTCAATGTTTGCTAATCCTGAAGTTGATTTTAATAAAGCTATAACAGCTTTGATAATTTTAATAATTTCAGGTGCTTTTGCAGGGTTGATTCCTGCGAAAAGAGCTGTTAGCATAAAACCTATTGATGCATTAAGAGATGAATGAAATTAATTAATGAATTAAAAAATATCTTTATTTAAAAAAATGAAATTATAAATCAAAATTTATTACTTACTCGTTATGAAAAAAATGAAAACTTTTTTTAAAATTTTTATAGGTGTTGTAATACTTACAATATTTATTTATACAATCTACTTTTTATATAACAAATCTCAGGCAAAACCAATTATTTTTGAAACAACCACTCCTTTTACAACAAATATTATTAAAAAAACTGTTGCAACCGGGTCGATTGTCCCAAGAAAGGAAATTGATATTAAACCAAAAGTTTCAGGTATAATAGAGCAAATTTATATTGAACCCGGGCAAGATATTAAAAAAGGTGATTTAATTGCAAAAGTTAAGATCATTCCTAATATGGTTAATCTTAATAATGCAGAATCAAGATTAAAAAGAGCCAGGATCAGCCTGAAAGATGCAAAAAGAAATTTTGACAGACAAAAGGATCTGTTTGACAGGAAAGTGATTGCCAGATCGGAATTTGAAGCCTATGAATTAACATATAGTAATGCAATAGAAGAAGTTGAAGCTGCAGAAAATAATCTTGAATTAATTAAAAAAGGACAAACTAAAAATTCAGGACAAACAACAAATACCTTAATTCGGTCAACAATTGATGGAATGATTTTAGATGTACCTGTTAAAGAAGGAAATTCGGTAATAGAAAGTAATACCTTTAATGATGGTACAACTATTGCCAATATTGCGGATATGGGCGAAATGGTATTTGAAGGTAAAGTAGATGAGTCGGAAGTTGGTAAGATAAAGGAAGGAATGGGACTGATACTTTCAATAGGTGCAATTGAAAATGTAAAATTTAATGCTAAGTTAGAACATATTTCTCCAAAAGGTGTAGAGGAAAACGGAGCAATTCAGTTTGAGATTAAAGCTGATGTTATATTAATTGACACCCTGTTTATAAGGGCTGGATATAGTGCTAATGCCGATATAGTTTTAGATAGAAAAGATAGTGTTATGGCAATTAATGAAAGTTTGCTTCATTTTGAAGGTGATTCGGTATATGTTGAAGTTGAAACAGAACCTCAAAATTTTGAAAAAAAATATATAGAAACAGGATTATCTGACGGAATTAATATTGAGATTATATCAGGATTAACCAAAAAAGATAAAATTAAGACACCCCAATAATGCTTTGAGGTAATAAATAGGATCATTTTTTTTAATAATTTAAAGTTACTAATATCCCGATATTGGAATAATATCTAATGTGGGGATATTTTAGTATTGCCAAATTATTGTAACAATCAGAAAATCAAGTAAAAATAAAAAATGGCATAATATTAGCTAATAAATTATTCAATAAAAAATTTATCACGTATTAAAAAGCTAATGAAAATGAAATTATTTTATTTGAATATTTTACTTTCGGTACTATCTTTAAATCTATTTTCCCAAATTCATACAGATACAATATTTTCCTGCGAATGGAATGAAATAAACCATAAGTGGGAAACTTTTGATAGAATTATTACTAAATATAACAATGATATTAAAATATCGGAGTTAGTTCAACTTAAAGAGAGAAATACCTGGAATAATTATTATTTAACAGTATTTAATTACAATCTTAATAATCAAATAACAGAAGAATTTGAACAATATTGGGATGAGTATGATAATAAATGGGTAGATAATTATAAATTAACATATATTTTTAATTATAATGGAAAGTTAGATACTTTAGTACATAAAAATATATTTAATAAAAATTCTATAGATGCATCAAGAGAAATCATGATATATCATTCCAATGGAAAAGTAAAAGAAAAAATTGTTCAACAATATTATAATTCCTGGAAAAATTTTATAAGGTATCAATATTGTTATAATATGGATAACGTATTATTAGAAGAAAAAATGAGTTACTGGAATGTTGATGATTGGGATAATTCATACTATAAATGGATATATAAATACAATACTAACGGACAATTAATTGAGAAAATTAAAAAGCAAAATTATGGTTCTTATTTTATTGATAATTCAAAGGATGAGTATAATTATGACGAAAATGGTTATCTTAATGAATATAGCTTAAAAATTTGGATTCCATGGAATAATATATGGGAAAATTCAAATAAAATCCAATATACTAATGATGCCAATGGTAATGTATTAAAAACATTAAATCAAAACTGGGAAAACAATAAATGGAAAAATAATTTTCAGTCAAAATATTCCACTAATTCAAATTTTATACCTGATAAAAATTTTATTAATGGAAAAACATTTACTATATATCCAAATCCTTTTAAAAATTCTGCAAAAATTGAATTTGAAAATCCAAACAGGGAACTTTACCTTGTCAGAATTATGGATAAAGATGGTAAACTTGTAAATCTATGCAAGACTTATGAAGATTTCATAATAATAGAAAGGAATGATTTAAAAAGAGGAATATATTTCATTGAATTACAGGGAAGTAGTTTTTATTCAGGAAAATTTATCATCGAATAATCAAAACCTGTTTATTTTTCTTCAAGAACCACAGTTAGAACTGTTTGACCTACAACTTTTAATGTCCACTTATCAATTATTTTAATGTTATCCTTTACTGTATGCCAGTATGGAAAGAAAGTTCCATTCGGAGAAGTTGTATCAAGGTGTATAATATCTATCGTAGGTATTTTTTTAATTTTATTAACATAATAGTGATCATCAGTTATATATCCTCCTTCCTCAAAAAGAAA
The DNA here is from genome assembly GCA_021107685.1 of Bacteroidales bacterium. Lineage (GTDB taxonomy): Bacteria > Bacteroidota > Bacteroidia > Bacteroidales > SMBSF39 > SMBSF39. Next base: position 24,222 of record JAIOSH010000130.1, read on the forward strand.
ATAATCAATATAACCAATTTTATGAGCAATATTCCAGACTTTTTTCACAATTTCCGGAGCATAATATAATGACCAACCTTCCATTAAAAATCTCGCATCACTAGCACCAACCATATCCAATAAGATTCCATATTTTGCGAAATAATTAGTTTTATGCGGATTTTTTGACCAATATTGTGAACCTAAGCCCCATGTATCTTCATTACCTTGTGTTTGACTATCCTGTGGTTCGCCATAATCTTCCGTATCAAATAAAATAATATCAACGCCTATTGTGGGTCTTGAAAGATGTAATTGTCTTGCTATTTCCAAAAGCACTCCAACACCACTTGCACCATCGTTTGCACCGTCAATAGGTGTTCTATGATTTTTTTCATCAGGATCATGGTCGGCAAAAGGACGGGAATCCCAATGAGCAGATAGAAAGATACGATTGTTTGTTTCAGGATTAAAGGAGGCAATGATGTTTTTTCCATTAAGTACAGTACCATCAAAAGCTCTTGTTTTAAATTTTTGAATAATCACTGTATCAGAAAAAGATTTTAATTTAGAATATAAAAACTCGCTACACTCTGTATGCGATTTTGTGTTTGGAACTCTAGGGCCAAAGTCAACCTGCATTTTTACATAATGAAAAGCAGAATCTGCATTAAACTCGGGTATTTTTACTTTAACTTCTTCTGTTTGTATTGAGCTTATTGATTCGGTATTATCACTACCTCCGCAAGAATACAGGATTATGCTTAGAACAAAAATATAATTTAAAAAATGTTTCATTATTATATAGTTTATTAGTTATTATTTAAAATGTTAAAGTAAATACTGTCCCTTCATCAGGTTTTGATTTTACAGAAATATTTCCTTTATGCAAATGCATAATTTGTCGCGAAAGACTCAGACCTATACCGGAACCATCTTTTTTTGAAGTAAAAAACGGCATAAATATTTTATCAAGATTATCAGGTTTTATACCAAAACCATTATCTATAATATCAATTATTGTTTTGTTATTTTTATTATTATAGGCAATTATTGAAAGTTGAGGTTTTTTCTCGCCTTTAACTGCATCAATTGCATTAAGCAATAAATTAATAATAACCTGATCCACAAGGTCAGGGTCAGCAGTTAGCATTAATTCTTCGGGAAATAGTTTATAAGTATATTTAATATTTAATTTTTTAAATTTAGGTTTCAGTAATTGTTCAGCCCTTTCAAAAATATTTTTTACAGGGAAGTATCTGAAATTGGGTTTTGGAATACGTGTAAGATTCCGGTATATTTCAACAAAATTCAATAATCCCTGACTCCTGTTTTGAATTGTCAATAATGCATTTTCAATATTATAAATATCATCTTTGTTAAGTTCATTGACCTTTAAATGTTTATCATTCGTATCTATTAACATATCTTTTACAGTAGTAGCGAGAGATGATATTGGTGTGATTGAATTCATTATCTCATGTGTTAAAACCCTGATTAATCTTTGCCACGATTCAATTTCTTTTTCTTCAAGCTCGGTATGTATATTTTGTAATGAAACTAAAAGAAATTCCTCACCTCTCATCCGGAATTCTGTTGCATATATTGATATTTGCATTAGTTCGTCTTCAATAAAAATTTTAATCAGGTTTTTATCTCCGGCTCTCATTTTTAACAAAAGTTCAGGAAATTCAGAATTTATTCGTTCCAGTTCTTTAATATTTCTTAAATTGATAATTCTGAACATTCTCTTAAAAGCATTATTGATCATATCAACTTTTCCATCTTTTTTATATGAAATAATACCTATGCTTACATGTTGTACTACTGTTTGAAGATAATTGAAATGCTCTTCTTTTTCAGCTCTGTTTTTTTTAAATTCATTCATTACTTCATTAAAAGAATTGCTTAACTGCTCAAAGTTTTTTCCTAAACCTTTATCAGTAAAAGAGCTTGAAAAATCAGAATGACGAATGCTTTCCAAAAACTGGGTAATTTTTTTATTGGTTCTTTCAACGTATCTGATTAAATAATAAGTTTGTAAAAAAATAATAAATCCTATAATAACCCCACTGATCCTGTATTTATCAATAGTAAGCAAATAAACAAGAATAAAGGCAGAAAAGACTAATAATAATATTCTGAATATAATTACTACCCTGAATTTTTTATAAACCATATTTTTCAATTCTCCTGTATAGTGATGCCCTTGTTAAACCTAATTCTTTAGCAGCTTTACTAATATTTCCTCCATGTTTATCAATTACTTTACGAATAAGTATTTTTTCCGTTTCTTTAAGATTCATGCTATTTGATTTTAATTCATTAGTTTTATTATCATCAATTTGAGAAAGGAAAAAATCATGAGGTTCTAATTTATTAGTTTCACTCATTATTACAGCCCTTTCAACAGAATGTTGTAATTCTCTGATGTTTCCGGGCCAATTGTGCTTTTCCAATCTTTTAAGAGTGGCAGCATTAATTCGTTTTAAAGGTATTTTATATTTTTTACAATATATTTCTAAAAAATGATCTACCAGTAAAGGAATATCTTCTAAACGTTCTACAAGAGAAGGTATTTGAATTTCAACAGTATTTATTCTGTAAAGTAAATCCTGACGAAATTTATTATTACTAACCATTTGGTATAAAGGCATATTAGTTGCACAAATCAACCTTACATCAATGGGAATTTCAATATTTGAACCTAAACGTACCACTTTTCGGTTCTGAAGAACACTAAGTAATTTTGATTGTAAACTAAAAGATAAATTACCAATTTCATCTAAAAAAATAGTTCCTTTATTTGCTGCTTCGAACCTGCCGGCTCTGTCTTCTTTCGCATCAGTAAATGCTCCTTTTTTAAATCCAAACAATTCGCTTTCAAATAAAGTTTCGCTTATAGCCCCTAAATCAACACTGATAAAAATTTCATCTTTACGATTAGACGCTTTATGTATTGCTCTTGCAATCAATTCTTTGCCTGTGCCATTTTCTCCTAATATCAAAACATTTGCCTCGGTAACGGCTACTTTATTAACATTTGCTAATACTTTTTGCATAGCCGGTGCCTCTCCAATAAGATTTCCATAAGATTGGTCTCTATCAGCCAACAATACTTTTTGCTTACATCTTAAATCTTCAAGTTCTTTTTTTGATTGACGAACTTTTAAATTTGCAGTAATAGTGGCAAGTAATTTTGTATTTTCCCATGGTTTTAGTAAAAAGTTTGTTGCACCTTCCTTTATTCCCTGCACAGCTAATTCTATATCACCATAACCTGTAATAAAAATTACAACAGCAGCAGGATCAATTTCTATAATTACATTTAACCAATGAAAACCTTCTTTACCACTTGTTGCATCTCTGGAAAAGTTCATATCTAAAAGAATAAGATCGTAATTCTCATTTTTTAAAAGAACAGGAATATTTTCAGGATTTTCTTCGGTATGAACTATTTCAAAATGCTGTTTGAGAAAAAGTTTTGCTGCAAGCAACACATCCTTGTCATCATCAATGATCAATATTTTTGCATCTAATTTGCTCATATCAGTTATTTTTGAGATTGAATTTATAAATAATTTAGCAAATTTATAAATAATGTTCAAAAACGAACAATAAGTTTAAATTTTTTTACGTATAACATATTGTAAAAGGGCTAAAAATTTATTTATAAATTTGAGTTAAAAAAAGTTGACTTTTACTAAAAAATTGCTTATCTTTGCACCCATTTTTTAAAAAACCTGACATATTTAATAATATAATTATGAAATTATCCCAGTTTAGATTTTATTTACCTGCTGAATTAATTGCAAATCACCCACCTAAAAACAGGGATGAATCAAGATTAATGATACTTGACAGAAAAACTCAATCAATTGAACATAAAATATTTAAAGATATTTTAAATTACTTTAATGAAGGAGATGTTTTTGTGATAAATAATACAAAAGTTTTTCCTGCCCGTTTATATGGAGAAAAAGAAAAAACAGGTGCAAAAATTGAGGTTTTTCTTTTACGAGAATTAAATCAGGAAACGCGTTTGTGGGATGTAATGGTTGACCCTGCAAGAAAAATCAGAATAGGAAATAAACTTTTTTTTGGCGAAGATAATTCTTTAGTTGCAGAAGTAATAGATAACACAACTTCACGTGGCAGAACATTAAGATTTTTATTTGATGGCCCTTATGAAGAATTTAAAAATACTATTCAAAAGTTAGGAAAAACACCTTTACCAAAGCTTCATAACAGACCTATTGAACCTGAAGATGAAGAGAGATACCAAACTATTTATGCAAAGCATGAAGGTGCTATAGCTGCCCCAACCGCAGGTTTTCATTTTAGTCGTGAATTAATGAAACGACTTGAATTAATAGGTATAGATTTTTCCGAAATAACCCTTCATGCAGGTATGGGAAATTTCAGGAATATTGAAGTTGAAGACCTTTTAAAACATAAAATGGGTTCTGAAGAACTTATTATTGAAGAAGACCAGTCCGAAATAGTAAATAATGCAAAGCAAAATAAAAAAAATATTTGCGCAATTGGAACCACTTCAATGAAAGCTTTAGAATCTTCAGTATCTATTACAGGTAAATTAAAACCTTTTAAAGGCTGGACTAATAAATTTATTTTTCCACCTTATACATTCAGCGTAGCTAATAGTATGATTACCAACTTTCATTTACCTCAATCATCTGTTATGATGCTTGTAGCTGCTTTTGCAGGATTTGATTTTTTAATGAAAGCATATAAAGAAGCTATAGATAAAAAATATAACTTTTTCACTTATGGTGATGCTATGCTAATTATTTAGTCCATCCATTAATAGTATAGTATAGCTTTTACTATGTTAGGAATTTAAAGAAAAACTATTGAAGTTTTTTAATAATACCGAATGGATTTAATTTATTCAAATACAATGTAAATCTTATCTTCTGCCAGTAATTGTCTGTTATCTCTTCGCTGTAATCATATAAATCTTTCGACATTACTATTGGAAAATAAAACTCGAAGACATTTCGTATTACTGAAATTTTTGCTCCAAATTCATACATAATATTTTCATGATTTTCCCATTGTGGGATTTCAAGTGTCTTTCCAAAACCGGCAATATTAACATAAATTTTTAATGGAATTTTTTTAGGAATGGGTAAAGAAGAAGTAAGATTTAAAGCGAGCAGCCAGTCATTGGTCTTTCCGATAGGAGTGTAAATTGCAAAACCACCATCGCTCCTGACAAATTGCTTTGACAGCACATTATAATCTGACGCATCTTCAAATCGTCCCAGAAACACATGGTCATAAGTATAATCCTGACAACCTGTGCTTCCGCTAAGCGTAAAATCGTAATTATGGAATGTATTATCTTCCTTATATAGGAATGCTCCGC
>JAIOSH010000255.1 GCA_021107685.1 Bacteroidales bacterium
ACTGATTGTGCCGGGCCTGCATTATTCTGATTGTCTGATGCACATAAGCAATACGGGGACCAGTTACCACTTTCAATTGTTTCATAGTTTGAGTTGGGATCCCAGGGATTTGCAGGCATGTTAAAATCATTATATGCACCAGAATTTGACTCATCTTTATGTTCTCCTGACCTTATCCAATTTTGTGCACTTGAAGGAACATCATTATCCTGCACTCCGCTTAACCATATTTTTGAACTATCCACATACTTAGTTGATGATTCTATTAATCCATTATTTATTGCAAATATTTTATATATAGGTTGGGGTGGGTCTTGACCGCTAGGAAAAGTACTACCAATTCCATATGGTCCGGGCTTATATACCTGTTCAAGTGAAATTGAAATTCCAAGGTCAAGGAAAAGCTGTTCATAATTAACATTGATTGTAGTATCGGATTTATAAACCATACCATTAGAATTATCTATAAGAGTCCAACCAGCACCTGTAATACTTACAGTATCACCCTGAATTTTTTGTCCCGTAACTTTATATAATTTAACAAGAAATAAGGAATCCATTTTTAATGTATAAGTGCTGTTCTTTACATTTAAAGGGTCAATCACTTTTACATTAAGAGGACCTTTACCATATTCATAAGTAGGGTGATATGCTATAGGATAATCCGGTGTGCCAAAAGTGTTATTTATTGTATCAGCAGGCGGTTTTGATAAAATTTCATCAACAGTTGCCTGTGTTAATTCCAATAACATTCCTCCGTTTCCCTGTCCTTCAATTCTGGTAACCTGTGGTCCATCACCATATATTGAGTTTATTACCACTCCATTTATCGGTTTATGTGGAATTGAAGTGTACATTTTTATATTTTTACGACCGGCCAAATATGGTTTCTTTTGTCCGTCTAACTGGTCTGGAAGAGTTTGATCATAATCCTTATAATTATTATATGCATAAGTAAGAGCAGAATAATAATATTGCTTATGATTAACCAGTCTGTTGTCTCCTGTTGCAAATTGGTCGTAAAAAATCCTGAAAGAATGTACAACTCCATTATCTCCACCATCAACTTCAACAACAGGTACATTTGCTCCAATACTTTGGTCATAGTAATAATTTACTAATTTCCCAACATCGTTTTTAATATCATATTGAGCAACCAATCTGACTTTATCAGGATCAAATCTGCTTTCGCTAATAGACACTGTTGCATCTTTTAACTGAAATATTTGATAACCTTCAAATCTGTATAAAGAATCATATCTGTCGGGTCCGTGTAATGAATCGGGACATTTGATATTAGGGTCATATTCAACATAAGATTCATTAAAATTATTTGATGTTTTGCTATTAGTAATATAAACAATAAGCTCTCTGTCAAGCTCCTGAAATGTAAGATCAGGAGCACTTGGACCGTCAATTACCTTAAAGCAATTATCAAATAAAGCCTGACATTTATCATCAACAACTCTTAATAATTCAACTGATGCTCATGGTCCGCCTGAAATAGCTCTTGCCCATGGGATACCCACTATAATATAATTTACAGCGCCGGATTTAAGAGTAAAAGGTCCTGCTGATTGCATAAAACGCCTGTCATCAGGATTATTATTAGTAGTTTCTTCTGTCCAGTAATAACCGTTTTGGTTAAATCCACCATTAGGCGGTTGTCCTCCTGTTCCCCAGTTACAAGGGTCTGAATCTCCCGGGAACATAAAATCACATTCAGGGCCTAGTGCTCCGGAGTTTTGATGTGCATTACCTCCATACATCATTCTTGTATTGTCATTCCAAAAACCTCTTAAATAATTGTAATATTCGGGAGCAATATCAGGGTCGCCCTGAGGACCACCTTCATTATTATGATAAGCAAATCTTCTCATTCCAAAACGTTCATCATCAATTATTCCATTTCCAAAATTTATACCATTTATACTTTCGTCGCATAATTGTGTAAGAATTGTGTCACCTGTAACAGGGTCTATTGTTTCTGCATATTTTGGATTATCAATACCATCCGGGTCTATGTATGGTCCCTGAAAAAAGTCAACACCTATAGCAGGAGGCTGGTCTCCATAAGCTTCAGGCTGTCCGCCTCCGTCAATTGCTTCACCATTATAACAATATCCTAAACCTCTATGAACATCACAACCTACAAAATCATCCCAGGCATAACCCAGATCAGGATCAACCCACGGACAAAAATAAGTCTGTGTTAATTCATAAGTTGAACGGTTAATAATTTCATAAGAATAAAAAGTCATATTGTTAATTTCGTCATTTGTAGAAAAAGCAAAAGCCTGTGCCCTGATCTCCATTCCAATTGCAGCTCCATTGGTTTCCGAATGAAAATCTCCTTTATCATTAAATACCCACCATAAAGTCTGGTCGCCTTTTAATACCTGGTCAACTAAAATTCCGCCAAAATACCGTTCATACATTTCCGATTCCATAGTTGGTGTTGGTACATAATTAGGGTCATCTTTGTAATTTAAAGGACACAAAACATTATCAATATCATAATAAGGATAATCACCATTATTGGGGTTATATTCCAGGTCACCGTCAACATCCTTAAATGGTGCTAAATAATAACTTTGGTTTTTTGTAACATCACCATGTGCAGGATAATTTAAAATAGATTCCGGAATAGTGTAATCAGGATAATCTTCTGCTTTATTATTACTATTCCACCATTCAAGAAACAAATCAATTTCTTCACGCTTAATTAAAAAATGCTTATCATATTCAGCACAAACTTCTTCATCAATAGAAGCTGTACCATCTATTGTTAAAGGACCTGTCCAGTAATCCTGTCCTACCTGGCGAAATCTCAGAGCAGCTAATTTTAACTGGTTGTTTATATCAAGTCCTCCAATCCATAGTGAACCTGAAAACAATGAAGTAGCAGAACCATTAGCAGGAATATAATACTGGGATCCAATGCCACCCGGTAAGTCCCACCACATATCACCACCTGTATTTATCCTGGCTCTGACATTATTTACTTCTAAGAATGTAAAACCTGAAGGAGAAGCACAGCCTGCTGCGACTGCTTTAATACTCCTTGTACTTTTATTCCCCGCTATTTTAAGCTCTTCGGCATAACTTAAGCCGGATATTAACAAACATAATAGCGAAATAAATAAGATGCGAAAGATATTTTTCATAGTTAATATAATTTATAAATTCTGTATTTATTAATTTTCATATATTGTTTTTAAAAATTAAATATAACACCCACTCGAATTCTTCGCGGGAGGCTATAATTTGCAGGATTATTAATCCTGATAGCATAAAGGTCCCTATAAGCCTGGGAATCCAATTGTTCATCAATTTGTCTCTGCCATTCGGCAGCAGCGAGATAACCGTCATCATCAGGGTTTCCTGTTGCAGGATAAACACCTAAAATATTTTTAGTATTTAAAATATTAAGTATTTGAAAATAAACATTCAAATAAGATGATTTTTTATTTTTACCTAAACTAAGATCAATATCCTTATCAAATCTCACATCCATTCTGAATTGCCAGGGTATCCTTGAGCCGAAATAAGTACCTTTTAATTCACGTGTTCCTCCTGAAGTTAAAGAAGTAATATTTTCCTGTCTTGTATAAGGTATTCCGGAACCACCATTAAGTGTGAGGCTAAAACCCGTATTGTTTAATAATTGTATTGGCTTAACCTTATCTGTACCTTTAATTTTACGGTTTATAGTCGGTCCATTATAATCTTTTCCTTTTGCAAAACGATAATCCAGAACCAGATTAATTGCATGCCTTCTGTCCCATGCTAATGGATTCATTGTTCGTAAATTGGGTAAACCTGAAGCTACAAGAGCCTCTGCAGTTGTTGTACTTGAACCTGTACCGTCAGCAAACTGTAAAGTATAGCTTGCTCTTATCCTTGCATTATTGGTTCGTCTTAAATCATAAGAAAGAGTTAAGCCTTTTACCGTACCAAAGTCAATATTATTAAATGTTGTATAATCTCTCGGATAAGCTGCATAGTAACGGTAAATCTGTATATCATCTCTTATCTCACGGTAAAAAGTCGTTATTATCAAAGAAGAAGTATTAGTTAATTTTTGCTGGAATCCTAATTCATAGTCAATTGTTTTACTAGGCTTTAAATTAGGATTATTAATAGCACCTTGCATTTCATATATAAATAAATACGTTGAAGGATTACTAAATAAATTGCTCGTTGGTCTTTGTGTTAGTACATCATAATGAGCAAAGAATAATGCTTCATCAGAAATAGGGAAAGAGAAAGCTATTCTGGGCATAACAGATATCTGTGGTTCATAATCTTCGAAAGCGTCAGAAGTTACTACTTTCTGTGAAGGGTCAACAAGATAAGGAGAAATTCCAAAACCCTTATCCAAAACTGTCGGGTCTTGAATTTCGGTTCCCTCAGCATTGTACCATGTATCCTCAAACCTGTATCCTACAATTTCAGTAGGACCTACAACTTTATTAACATAAACTATATATTCGCCTCCCATATTCGACGGATGATGAACAGGCTCGCCTGCTAATGATGAAACTTCATGTACCGTCCTTGCGGGGTACATTAAAAAGGGATCTTTTAATACTTTCTGATTAGCATCAAAACGGTCAACACGTATTCCAATATTAAATACCAGGTCTCTAAAAGAAAACTTATCCTGAATATATCCCGCCATATAAATCGGTTCAAAAGCAGGTATTTCACGTAAAAAATCTCCGTTATCATCTTTTTTAGTAAAGAAATCATCAAAGCTCGGTTTGCTTGTTAATTTATTACCATTATAATCATAACCATAGGCAAAGGCATAATAGGTGCCATTATATAATAACTCATCCGGACTAAACATATCCATTGAAAAAAGATCCTCTCCGAGATTTACAGTATGAAAATTCCCGTCTTTATCATAATAATCAATAGAATAAGAGTCCATATCATAGGAGTCAATTAAAATATAGTCAAGCCCGTCAACAGGTAATCCTAATTTTTTTCTCAAATTTATATCAAATGTCCTTTGTATTGCTGCATCGTATTTCCTGTAATATTTAATTGTATCCTGAAAAACACCATCTCTTTCAACAATAAAAGGATTGTCCTCATCAAGCTCTATAATATGGAAATTAGTTAAACCACGCATTAAAGTCCATAATTCTGTTGGAGCATAGTTGTAACCTCTTTGAACTAATTGTTCATATTGAAATCCGAACTTTAATTCATGGTTTCCAAGGTCTGCTGCACCGGATACATTAATACCGAGCTGAGAATTATCAACTACCTGGTAGCCCACCTGGTTAGTTCCCGGACTTGCCCATAAATTATAGACATTAGGAGGTGTCTGACCATTTAATAAACCCCCACCTTGTTGTACCTGGTCGAGATTTTCCCAATAACCATTATATAAACCTTCAATTATCTTATACTTTTCCGGATATGAATTATAATATAATTGTGTATAATTGGCAACTATCGGATTATAATCCTTTTTTTGAAATGAAAAAGTTGTATCGTAATCCCAACTATTTAACAACCATACATTTGTATATGTCTTTCCATTTACAGTTTCATCACCTAACTCATAAGTAGAAATTTTATCAGTGTGAAATTTACCTAAGTAACCATATTTAAAAAAGTCATCTTTATGACCTTCGTCCATAGCACTCCAATGATATTTTGAATAGTCAACCTGTATGTTATAATATACATTTTTAACAAAGGCTTTACTATCCTTTCCTGTTGGAAATCTTTGGGTGAACCTTCCAAAAACCCTCCATGTATTATTAGTTATAAGGGCATTTTTATCATAATTATATAAAGAATTAAAATAACTATAATTATAACGATTATTATAATTATAAGTACCACCGAAAGTTAAATTAATTGTTGATGTAGTTCTGACATCAATTTTACCTGATACATTAAAGCCGTATCTCGAAGTATTTTGTGTGGCATCCATGTGTTCAAGATCGCTATTACGTATGAATTCAGCATTTTGGTATGTTCCGCCAGTGGGTAATCCTGAAGGGCGAAGCGGTTCTTTTTCCAATTGTTCCAAAACATCATCTTTAACTTTATAAACACCTGTTGCTGTTGGACGCCCATCTTTCATATAAGTTGCGTCTCCTGCAATAAAATATCCAAGTAAAGAAGTTGCTTCATCTTTTTTGCCTTTTATCAATGGTCCTTGTAAATTCAATGCCACACGGTTATATCCGAATTTATCAAGTAATTGAGAAGTTTCCAGTTCAACACCTGCACCGAAATTACGTGAAGCACCTTTAGTGGTAACATTAATAATACCACCTGTTGCATCACCGTACTGTGCCGGCACACCTCCCAATATAACAGATACCTGTTCAATAGCGGCGGCTGGTAAGGTGGATGATCCCATTACTTTGATACCGTCAATGTACATAACAGTAGCATCAGCACGAGAGCCTCTTACACTACCTCTTTCTCCGTCGGCAGAGTAAACACCTCCGACAGTTGTAGCTACAGCATTAGCTGACCTGTTGGGCATTTTAGCTATATCTTCCGCAGTAACTGTTGCGCCGCTGGCTGTTTGATCCTTAGAAATCAGGGGTACTTCATACTCAATTACCTCAAACTCTTTAAGGGCAATAGCCGTTGTTTCCAATTCAATATCCAGGAAACGAATTTGGTCGGCATGAATTAATACCCCCTGGATCATTAAAGGCTTATAACCTACATAAGTTGCTTTAACATTATATTTGCCAGGTGTTAATGGCTTGATAACATAATTTCCCTCAAAATCTGAGGTCGAACCGCCCATCATTGCACCACCGGATTCAACAATAATGTTGGCAAAGGGGATTGGTTCTTTGGTTTCTTTATCAATTATTTTCCCTTTTAGGGAACCTGATTGTGAAAATACTAACAGATTAGCCGTTAGTATTATTCCTAAAGTAAATAGTAAATTTCTTAACATATCATATAATTTTATGTTAGATTATACATTGTATATTTAAAAAGTTGGTAAAGTTAATAATAAATATATTTAATATCCAAAATTTTTTTTATATAAACTTTAAAAAATATTCCTAATTTATTAAGTATAAGGTCTTTTAAGTATCTCTGAAAAAATTATTGCTTTTTTTAAATCAAAATCTATCTCTTGCTTTTCATATTCATCATATTTATCTCTTATTTCAATATCTTCAATAATCTCTTTTCCTTTATCTTCAACACGTAAAGCCGGTTCATATAATTCTTTATCAGGTTTAGTAATTATTGGTTCGGTATCTATAAACTGTGATTTCTGTTCATCAGGAAAAATTTCCACTGTCGGTTTATATATTTCTGCTTCCTGATATTGTTTGTTTTCAAATTCCTCGCCTAATAAAAATTCTTCAAGAATTGATTTTACTTTATTCTTAGTTTCAACAGTTTCAGTTTGTCCCTGTTGTTGAACCTGAGACGTTTGTATTTTTTTCTTTTTTTGTCCTTTACTGTATATTGCATATACTAACCATGCAAGTCCTAATAAAATGTATATGAAATCATCCATAAAAAATTTTTGGTAAATATAATATAAAAAATAATAATAAAAAGAGTAAATCAGTTAACGGTAGAAAAAAATCAGTTATCGGTAAATTTTTCAAAGTTATGTGCAAATTTAATTATTTTTTTTAATATTCTATAAATTGTTGATAATATCAATAATTTTTTCTTTTTTTCTTCTTGAAACCGGGATATTACTGCCATCAGTCATAACAATATATCCTCCGTCATTTTTTACAAAGCTTTTTATATATCTAATATTAATTAGATGAGATTTATGAGGTCTTATAAAACTATGATCACTTAAAAGTTCTTCATTTTCTTTAAGAGTTTTTGAAATCAAAAGTTTTGTTCCATCCTTAAAATAAAATCGTGTATAATAATTATCCGATTCACATCTTATAATATCATTGACTTTAACAATATGAATTTTTTCAGCAGTTGAAAGAATAATTTTATGAGGTTCTTCTTTAGGTTTTTTTATGTTTTCAAGTAAAACTTTAATATTTTCATTTATTTGTCCTGATATTTTTTTTTCTTCAACTTTTTTAATAGAATTAATTAAATCATCCGGCACTATAGGTTTTAATAAATAATCCAAAGCACTGTATTTAATTGCTTTAATTGCATACTGATCGAAAGCCGTAGTAAAAATTATTTCAAAATCAACAGTCTCAATTTTTTCAAGAAGCTTAAATCCGCTACCATCAGGCATTTGAATATCTAAAAATATTACTTCGGGTTTATGTTTTTTGATTTTCTGTATGCCAGTCATAACACCATCAGCCTGAGCAACAACTTCTACATTTTTACAATAAATATTTAACAGCCCGACAAGGGTTTCCCTTGATTTTTTTTCATCTTCAACAATTATTGAACGTATCATTGTTATTATGTTCTATAAAAAAAGGAGTTTCAGGGTTCAAATATCTAAAAAATATTTGGAATAAACATAAAAAAATATTTATTTTTTTATTATACCTTTTTGCTATGATGAGAATATTTTTATATTTCTTTATAAGGCAATATTATATTCACTTTTGTTCCCGAAGCATTTCCTTTTTTATCTTTAAGGTCTGTAATATTTACAGAATATTCCTCACCGGTATTTCTGTTTAAT
>JAIOSH010000323.1 GCA_021107685.1 Bacteroidales bacterium
ATTCATCAAAAGCATGCTGATAAAATTAAAAATATTGAATTAATCGAAAAATATATTGATGGTGAGCTGGATGATGAAAAAACAAATTTATTTCAAAATATGTTAAAAAATAATCCGGCATTAGCTGAAGAGGTTAATTTAAGAAATGAAGTTAATAATGCAGTTAAGGAGTCGGATATTATTGATTTAAGGGAGCAGTTGGAGAAAATTCATAAGTCTTTTGAAAATAATCCAAAAAAAGGTATAGTGATTTCAATTTTTAAAAAGAAAATCTTTAGACCTATTTGTGCCATTTTTATCTTGATAATATTAAGTGGAGCTTTAATTTACATATTTAATATTAATTCAATTAGTAATGATAAACTTTTTAGCATGTACTACCAGCCTTATGAGGCTACATTAATTATTCGTTCAGGTGATGATATGGATATAATGTTTAAGCAAGCTATACAAAAATATGAAGATAAGGATTATGAAAGTGCTTTAAGCTTATTTACACAACTTGAATCCGGCATTATGGTTAATTATTACTCAGGAATTACAAATATGGAATTAGAAAATTATAATGAAGCAATAAATTTATTCCAATATATTATTAATCATAACAACAATTTATTTGTTCAACAAGCAGAGTGGTATTTAGGTTTATGCTATTTAAAAACTCATCAAAATGAGAAAGCAATAGAAATATTTAAGAAAATTAAGAAAGATGATAATTCGTATTATAAGAAGAACGTAAATAAAATCTTAAAATATATCAATTAATTTCCTTTAATAAAATTGACTAAACCCTTTGCCTTAAAGATATTCATTAATTTATCAGGTAAAGAAGCAAACTTAAATTCCTTATCACCAATAGTAACAATAGCATTTTCAAAATCAATATCAGCTTTATCGCTTTGTTTATAGTAATCCACTGCTTCAGGGAGTAGGATAATTGGTAAACCCTGATTAACAGAAGAACGATAGAAAATTCTGTTGACAGATTTGCAAATAACTGCTTTTACCCCTGCATATCTTAAACCAACAGCAGGGTGTTCGCGTGAACTACCACAACCAAAATTAGCTCCTGCTATAATAATATCACCTTCGCAAACATTTTCAGTAAAATTATCATCAAAACCTTTGAATAAATAAGGCATGATCTTTTCAGCTTCGGAACTGTTAATATTGTATGTTAAATTACCTGCAAACATCTGGTCTGTATTCAGATTGTCAACATCGGTATAATTCCATGTTCTTTCCGAATACCTGTTTTCACCTTTTTTAATATCTACTGTTTTGCTTTGGTCAATAGCAAATGGAAATTTATCATTAGCTTTTATTCCTCTCGGGTCAGTGATTTCGCCTGCAAGTGCTGAATGAGCAACAGTAGCAGGAGAAGCTAAATAAATGCTTGCTTCTTTATTACCCATTCTGCCTTTAAAATTACGATTGGCTGTTGAAATAATATTATACCCGTCAGCAGGTATTCCCTGTCCTGTGCCAAGGCAAGGGCCACATGAAGTAGCAAGAACAATTGCACCTGCTTCCATAAATATTTTTATCAAACCTTGTTCCATTGCCTTCATGTAAATTTCCTTAGAAGCGGGTATAATAAGCATTTGTAATCCATCAGGAAGTTTTTTCCCATTAAGAATTTTTGCAGCTTCCTGTAAATCTTCTAAACGTCCGTTAGTACAAGTACCTATCATAGCCTGATGTATTTTCGTTCCCTGAACTTCAGATAATGCTTTTACATTATCAACATTATGAGGTTCAGCTACAACAGGAAATAATTCATCAAGATTGATTTCAATTTCTTTAGCATATTGAGCATCAGGGTCAGCCCAACAACCCTCAATGTTTTTGCCGTAATACTCGTTTAATACTTCATCAGCAGGGAAAACAGCATTTTTAGCACCCATTTCCGAAGCTAAGTTGGCAATAGTCATTCTTTGAGCAATTGATAATGATTTTACACCATCACCATGATATTCTATTGACATATAATCAGCCCCGCTTGAACCAATCATGCCGATAATCCACAAAGAAAGGTCTTTTGCATAAACACCTTTTTTTAATTTCCCATGTAAAATAATTTTAATTGAATCGGGAACCCTAAACCATGTTTCACCCTGTTTCCATAAACCTGCTGTTTCTGTCCTGTCAATTCCTGCAGCAAAGGCATTGAATGCCCCGGCAGTACATGTATGGCTGTCGCTTCCTACTATAACCATTTTGGGTTTTGCATACATAGCCATAATTTGATGACATATTCCTCCTCCTACATCATGAAATTTTTCAATTTCCTGTTTCTTTACTATATCACGAATTTTTTGATAATCATTTGATAATTTTGTATTAGTTGGTGGCGCATTATGGTCGAGTACAATCAAAAGCTGTTCAGGATATGCAACTTTTGTTCCTCCCATTTTAGCAAAAGTATTTGAAATACTTGCCGTATTATCATGCGATAAAATAATATCAGGTTTTTTAAAAACAATGCTGCCTTTTTCAGCATTAAAAATTTTTTCTACAAATGTTTTTCCTTTCATAAAGTTATGATTTTATTGTTAATAAAATAATTATCTTTATAGTTTTTTAAATTTTTTTCAAAATTAAACTTTTAATTAAAAACAATACTAAATTTATGGATAAGCTTATTGAAATTATTTTTTTAAATAATAAATCAAAAAAGAAATATAAAATAGGAACCAGTCTTCAGGAGATGGCAGTTGACCAGAAGATAAAATTACAATTTCCTATATTAGGGGCATTGGTAAATAATAAGGTCCGCGAACTTTCATATCTGATAATAAAACCCAAAATAATAAAATTTATTGATATAACTCATCCCGAAGGAATGAGAATGTATTTCAGGTCAATATCCTTTGTTTTATTTAAAGCTATTACAGATTTATATCCTGAAGCTAAATTGAGAATTGAACATGCTGTTTCAAAAGGATTTTTTTGTGAAATAGAAAATTTGCAATCAGGAATAACAGATGGGGTTATTTTATCAATAAAAAATAGGATGGAAGAGATTATAAAAAAAAATATTACTTTTAAGAGAAAAGAAATATTGACAAAAGATGCAATTAAACTTTTTAAGGATAAGGGATTTGATGGGAAATCCGACCTTTTTATAACAAGATATAGATTATATACATCAGTGTATTCACTTGGTGATAACATAAATTACTTTTATGGTTATCTGGTTCCATCAACAGGGTATTTAAAAGTATTTGATTTGGTTAAATATTACCAGAGTGGTTTGTTATTAAAGATACCAAGTAAATCAAATCCCAATGAAGTTGATGATACAGTAAAGCAAAAGAAACTATTTAACATTTTCAGGGAACATAAACTCTGGGCAAAAATTCTGTCTGTTTCAAATGTCGGAAAACTAAATGAATTGGTAGTAAACAATAATGCAAGTGAATTAATTAAAATTTCCGAAGCACTACATGAAAAGAAAGTTGCTAAAATAGCTGATATGATATTTAAAAAAAGAAAAACTATCAGGTTGGTTTTAATAGCAGGTCCTTCATCTTCGGGTAAAACAACTTTTTGTAAAAGACTTGCCATACAGCTTAAAGTAGCAAAATTAAAACCTATTGTAATATCAATAGATAATTATTTTATAAACAGAGACGAGACACCTAAAGATGAAAATGGTAAATATAATTTTGAAACAATTGATGCTATTGACCTGGGATTATTAAATGAAAATCTTCTTGATTTACTGAATGGAAAAGAAGTAATCCTGCCAAAGTTTGATTTTCTTGATGGAAACAGATTTTATTCGGATAATAAGCTTAAAATAACTGAAGAAAATATAATACTTGTTGAAGGAATTCATGCTTTAAATCCCCAATTAACATTTTTGATTGATGAGAGCCTGAAATTTAAAGTATTTGCTTCTGCATTAACTCAAATTAGCATTGATGAACATAATTACATACCAACTGCTGATAACAGATTGATAAGAAGAATAATCAGAGATTATCATTACAGGAATTACAGTGCTTTGCAAACACTTCAGAGATGGGAAAGTGTGAGGGATGGTGAGGATAAAAATATTTTTCCATATCAGGAAACAGCAGATGTGATGTTTAATTCAGCTTTATTATATGAATTAGGTGTCCTGAAAAAATATGCAGAGCCAATTATTAAAATTATCCAGGAAAATCAGCCCGAATATTTTGAAGCAGTACGTTTATTAAAATTCCTTTCATATTTTTTACCTATACCTGATGATGAAATACCGCCAACATCAATTTTAAGAGAGTTTTTAGGTGGAAGTACTTTTGATTATTAATAATTGGTTTTATAATAATTTTTTAGCCACGAATGCACGAATAAAAAAAACGAATAAATATGAAATATTTGTTAAAATTAGTGTATTCCCCGAAAAATCGGGGCAGGCTGTGGCTTTCTATTTATAATTTTCTGTTTTAGTGTCTTGTTTTTAATTTCTCCGAAGGAGTCCTTTGGACAATGAATTTCAATTGATTACTGATTACCGATCACCGATTACCGAATTAAACGCAGAGACGCAAAGACGCAGAGAAAAATAACCATTAGTTGTCATTACCTATTGCCTATTGCCTACTGCCTACTGCCCTCACTCCCATATGCGTCAACTTAGTGTAAATGTCTGCGGTCCAGCTAATAGCAAACCATATAATAACTATTTTTTTGACATACCAATCCTGTTTCGTTTTAGGTACGATTCAAATTTAATTGTCTGCTAATA
>JAIOSH010000065.1 GCA_021107685.1 Bacteroidales bacterium
TACCATCAGTTACTTCAACCCAGTATATTCCTGTTTCACCGGCATTATAAGTTGGATTTGTAGAACCATCCTGCCAAAGACATGTATAATCGGGACCAGGGTCTAAAAATATATATTCACCATAACAGACAGAAGTATCATTTCCTAAATCAATTACAGGCAAAGGGAAAACAGTCAAAACAATAGAATCAACAGCAGATCCACAGGGGTTTGTTACCATAACCCAATATATACCGGAAGTGTCGGCAAAACAAGTAGAATCAGTAGAGCCATCCTGCCATAAATAACTCGTATAGCCTGATCCGGCATTGAGAATAATATATTCTCCGAAACAGAACGATGTATCATTGCCAAGTTCAAGGTCTTCCTGTGGATCAGGATAAAAACCAATTATTATGGTATCTCTTGTAATACATCCATACTCATTAGAAACCTCAATCCAGTAAATTCCTGTTGTATCAACTATATATGTTGAATCAGTTGAACCATCCTGCCAGAGGTAGCTTTCATAACCTGCACCTGCATTTAAAATAAGACTGTCGCCAAAACAGATGGATGTATCATTTTCGAGATTAATTTCAGGTGAGGGAAAGACAGTTATAACTATTGAGTCAATGGCAAATCCACAGGGATTTGTTACCTTAACCCAATATATACCGGAAGTGTCGGCTATATAAGTAGAATCAGTAGATCCATCCTGCCACAAATAACTTATGAAGCCTGATCCGGCATTTAGAATTATAAATTCTCCATAGCAAAAGGATGTATCATTGCCTAAATTAATTTCCGGTAAAGGAAAAAAGGTAATAATAATTGAATCAATAGCAGTACAGCCATTTATATCAGTTACTTCAACCCAATATATCCCTGTAGTATAGGCAATATAGGTAGAATCAGCAGAACCATCCTGCCAGAAGTAGCTCTCATATCCTGCGCCAGCATTTAAAATAAGACTGTCACCATAACAGAGGGATGTGTCATTGCCTAAATTAATTTCAGGGGAGGGATTAATAATTATTGTGTTAATAACAGTATCTATATTAGTACTAAAATATGAAATCAATTTAACATTAAAGCTACCAGCCGAGCTAAAAATATGATAAGGATTTAATAAAGTTGAATAATTTAATAAACCGGAAGCCGGGTCATTAAAATCCCAATAAACGGAATCCAAATTAAAAGTATTAGTAATAAAAAAATAAGTTGTATCAGTAAAACAAGTATTTTGAAAAGTAAAATTTTGACTTTCATTAAAAATACTTTGAATATAAGTTGGTAAACCAAAACGACTGTTTTTTCCTGCTAATGAAATAGCTTCATCAGTATAATTACAATTTAAACCTAATTCGTTTGGATTATTTATTACTCCTAAATAATTCTGATATCGTCTTGCAACATAAATTTTTTTATCAGGTGCTAATTGAAGTGCTGACCGCTGTATTCCTGTTCCAACAGATGAAAATATTTGTACCGCTGAATTGGCTATACCTCCCGGTGTTCCTGCAAGAAGATCAAATTGATAAATAATTCCAGAAGGGTCCCATGAATCAACATATAGGCGTGAACCATCTGAGGAAAATTCAATTCCATAAGTTACTTCATTATTTGGTGTTGAAAATGAGATAGTATTACTTAGCTGACCGGTAGAATTATCAAAATCAAAAATTTCTACCACTTTCTCTGATTCAATTGCCAAGGCTAATTTATCTCCATTAGGTGAAGCTTTCATATAACCAATAGCATTTCTTATATAACCGCTATGATTCATTCCAACATTGCTTATCACCGGGTTTAAATTTATTCCAGATTCTGAAACAAGATAAGCATAAAAGGAGTTTGAATTCCATTTATGCCCGATTACCCAAAAATCTTTAGCATTATTATGTAAAACAGCAGTTACTTTTTCTGTTGTAGGAGTAAAAAGGAGGTTGTTTTTACTTATAATGTCCCCTAAGCCATTATTAAGGTTTAAATCAACAACTGAATATCTCAAGCCATTAACTAAATTATTTTCAATAGCATCAACTGTAAAAATATAACATATATTGCTACTTAAAGGTTTTGGAATTACTACACAAGACTGTGTTGAAGAATTATTACCCATTAAACCAGATCCGTTAGGCATTTGATTATGAGCTTTATTCCATACTTTAACTCCATTAGTATAAAGAACAATATTTCCGTTTTGATCACAAATTGTTGCACAACCTTCAGCAGTAACTAAAGCTCCATTTGTAAGTGCAATAGGTGGTACATAGTTAAAATTAAGTCCGGCATTTTCACCAAAATACCAAATATTTGCTTCTTTTTGTGAATAAAGTGAAAAATAAAATATTAATAAAAAAATTAAGATAAAATATTGTTTAATCATCACAATATTTCTTTAAATAAAATATAATTATTTCAACAAAGTAACATTCCCTTTTTTCTGTATTTTATGCCCATCAAAGCATATAGCTTTGAAATAATATATGTAAACCTCAACTTCTTGTTTTACACCGTTAAATTTTCCATCCCAACCAATCTTATAATTATCTGTTTTAAAAACCATTTCTCCAAACCTGTTAAATATTGAAAACTCTATTTCGGCAAAACCTGAACCCCTGACATATAATGTGTCATTTATTCCATCACCATTTGGAGTAAATGCAGTTGGAAGCTCAACAATACAATATGGGTATTCTCTTATAAAAATTGTATCATATCCTATACAATTTTTATTATCAACTATAACCCAATACTCTATTCCTTCTTCTTCACCCTGAACAGTTATTGTTTGAGTATTATCACCTGTTGACCATTCATAAACCGAACCGGGAAAACCTGCATTTAAGGTGATAAAATCATTAAAATATAATATAGTGTCATTTCCAAGAAAAACATCAGGTATCGGAATTACAGTAAGATTAATTGTATCTCTGTCAGAACATCCATTTTCATCCCAAACCTCAATCCAATACATACCCGATTCAGTAACTGATAAACACGTATCAGTAGAACCATTACTCCAAAGGTAACTTTCATATCCTGAACCTATTTCCAACTCAATTAATTCTCCTTCACATAATGATTTATCTTCTCCCAATTTTATTTCCGGCTTAGGATATAAAGCAACATAAATAGAATCGGGAACAGAACATGTATCAGGATAAACAGAATAATAAACTGTTACTCTGTACATTCCGGAATCAGTTACCATATATGTCGGGGAAATACTTCCATCTTCCCATTGAAAAACTGCATTAGAATCTGCATTAAAATTTTCAGTTGTTAAAATTAAAGTATCTCCATCGCATATAGTAGTGTCATTTGTAAGTCCATAAATATAATCAGGTGCATTATCAAATATCCAACCTGTATTATTAGAAATACTATCGGTATGACCACCAGCATAAAATGTAGCTCCACCTGTTGCATTTATATCCTTCATATTAATAAAATCACCCGAAACTATTCCCGATGGTTTTGAAATATTTGCCTGATAATTATCTTTTGAAGATTGTAAAGTAATAAAAAAACAATTATTTCCTCTTATTGAAAAATCATTGTTAATAGTTTGAGTCTTATTATATTCAAGTGTGTATGTATTTCCTGGCGTTAATTTCAAGTTGTTAAAAATATTTGTTCCTCCAAAATCACCCCAATTAAATAATGTTGCTTTATTAATTGAATTGTTTCCAAATATAAAAGCATGACCATAAATTATTAGTGTATTATTAATGACATTATCTCCATTAATATTTCCATCACCATAAATTATTAGTGTATTATTTATTATATTATCTTCAAATATATTTCCATTTCCATAAATTATTGTTGTATCAATAATATTATTTCCGGTAATACTTCCATTATTGTTAAAAATTGCAGAATCAATTATATTATTTCCGGTAATACTACCGTTTCCATTAAATATAGCTGATTTTATTATATGATTTCCTCCTATGATATTTCCCTGACTTTTAAAATTGACGAAATTAATAGAATCACTATCATAAATATTCCCGGAACCATAAAATAAGACTGTATCAATAGTACAATCACCCCTAATTGAACCAGAATTATCAAATGTTACCAAATTATATTTTCCATAAACTGAATCATTTTTCAAATTACAATTACCTCCGGTGAAATGTATATTATTATAAATTAACAATTCTCCATTTTCACTTATTACATTTCCATTTGAAAGTATAAATGAGGAAGAAGCATCTAAAATTAAATTTTCAGCATTAACAAACCATGTATCTCCGGATCCATTTAGTGTTATTGTAGAGTTACTCAAAAGTAGGACTCTACTATTTGTATCATTAGAAATAAAATTATGACAGTTAATATTGTTACCATAAGTTTCAAGGCTTCCATAAATTAAATATATTACTTCTTTTGTTGATAAGCTGTCTATTAATATCCACCCACCGTTTCTGCCCTGAAAAGTAACAATATTATTAAATTCCTGTCCTGCAGAAATTATTGTTTTACCTGTATCAGTAGCTTCAAAATAGGTTTTTCCTGAAAAATCAAAATTCATATTATCAATGAATTTTAAGGAACCATATATTTTCAACTTATTTTCAGCAGGACCGGTAAATACAGGATTAAACTGAGATCCTGTCCAATCCATGTTTCTGCATATTGCATTTTCAATATCAATATAAACAGTAGCATTTTGAGAATAAAAAGAATTTTCATCAAAATAAACATCATCAATAGGTGTTGGGATACAATAACCTCCGGTTCCGCCACTAATTCCTGCCCAATGCAGAGAATCACTCCAAACGCCTGTACCATTAACCCAATATAAAGCAAGTGGCTGTGCCATGTTAATTGTCCAGTCTGTATTATTTCCAAGGTCAACCGAATTATTTGCAATAAAAGGAATTTCAAGTCCTAAAGCCTTCATATCTCTTAACGAAACATATTCAACCTCAATGTTTCCGTTTTCTTTTTTAATACATGCCTGTTTACTGTTAAAATCGGATTGCAAAATTATTGGACCGGTACAACGTCCGTTAGCATTAAACTCGTCTATTATTGTCTGAGTACTATCGTGTTCAAAAATATATTCCTTGCCATAATTAAAAGTAAGGTAATTAAAAATGTTATTGCCATTAAAAATGCCATTATTTTTTAGTGTTGCTGTACGTATATTATTTTGACCTGTTATTATTCCTTGTTTATAAATTATAGTAGTATCAATAATATTGCTTCCTTCAATTTGTCCTTTTGTATAAAATAAAGCCGTATCAATTTTATTATTTCCATATATGTATCCATTATTATAAAAATAGGCTATTTCAATAATATGATTACCCCCATTAATTATTCCATTGTCCCCATAAAAAATA
>JAIOSH010000171.1 GCA_021107685.1 Bacteroidales bacterium
AAAACAATACAAAAAAAGAAAATAGGAGCTACTTAAAAGAAAAAATAGAAATAATTTAATAACAAAAATAATAAATGTCTTTGATAAAAATAAATTGTGAACATAGTATACGCAGAAAAAATATTAAGAAAACAAAAAATGGTTAAGTCACCTATTTTTTACGTTATCAAGAAATTAACAATACAAAGTAAATAAATTTCTCTGTTTTGATTATTGAGATAGCAAATTAGTCAATAATACTGTTGAAGTTTCAAAATTTATGAAAGGATATGTATATCCTGCTTAGGTAGATTAATCCGGCACCTGCCCGCCTTTTCCGCTATTAGGTGCCCAAACGTCATTCTTATCAGTATTATTTACTTGCGTATCTAAAGTAAAATCACCGGAAAGATAACCTGCATTACCAGCCTGCACAGCCCATACATCATTTTTATCGGCATTTCCTATCTCGCTGTCAGCATCTCCATCAGCTCCTGTCATTCCCCATATATTTGTTCCAATTTCTTTATGACCGAGTGAGCCTCCATAAGCCTGGTCTGCCCCGGTTGTAAAATCATAAGAGTAAACTCCGCCGGTTTCGGGTAGGGGAGAGGCTGACATTACTCCAAGATGGTTTCTGTGATGAATCACTGCATATAGATTGTCAGAAATTATAACATTAAATTCAAGCATGCTGTTTCCGTCAGTTCCTACAATAGTACCATCTTTTAATAAAAATGCCGCTTGTTTGGCAATTTTAGTAGCACTTGTTGCATAAGATGAGTCTCCGGCAGTTTGACGCAGTTCAATTAGAAGCCAGTCAATAATATCATTATTCGGGATTGTTGCAATACTTTCAGTTCCTGTGTAATTCCACGGGGAAATATTATACGGCTGAGATAATGGCAGGAAAGAAGGATTCAGGTCGGTATTCATATCTGTTCCGTTAAATGGTCCTTCGAGAAATACTTTAAGGTTAACTTTAGGTAAATTATGTGCATAAGCCTTGATACATAAATCAAATTCGCACACAGTTCCTAATCCTAACGGGTCCCAGATAATTTCATCTTCACTTGCCCAGAATTTACCTGTTTCAATAACAGGGCTTGTGTATCCGGGCTCTTCACCTTCAATAGCAATAGGAAAATTATATTCAGGTGTGGTATATCTGACTTTAATATAAAAATCATTTCCAATTGTTATACTAATTGGTGAAGGTAAATCAAAAGTGTAATATCCTGGCAGTTCACAAATTTGATTACTCAATGAACCTAATAAGTTAGATAGTGATGTTCCGTTAAAATCATTATATATTTCAAATTCAAGTGAACCATTATATGCAACCACATAGGTTCCGACTTTAGATATTATTTGATTTTCAGAAGCAGTAAATTTTACCAAACCCCAGGCAATTGTATCATCATATCCTACAAAGGGCCATCCGCCAATATCATCATATTGATAAATAGCAGTATTAGGATCATAGTCTAAACGTATTGGCCAAAAGGCATTATATTTCAGCACCAAAGTATCCTGATAAGCAATATAAAAGAATCCTCCATCACCCCAGGTCGGACCTAAATCATTCCTTGCAATCCATGCTCCTTGTCCGCCGGCAGTTGTTAAAGTATCATTCCATCCGGCAATTAGTATGACATGGTTTGTCGTATTAGGTCCATTATAAAAATAAGTATTAGTAACAGGATCGCGATAATAGGAATTATAATATATTGAGTTGAATATTGCACCGTAATCCATAAGTGTTTGTTTAAAAGCATCGTGATCTTCAGGAAGATAACGAGCGTCGGAAATATAAGCTAAAGGTGTTAATCCTGTTGTACAACTACCGTTTGTAGGAGAGTACGGGTCATCTATTTCTGAAATTGGTCCTGACCTCCTTACAAAATAGGCTGTTGACATAAAATGATGCCCCCACTCACATGGCAGAGGGATAAAACCATGACAATTTTTTAAATTATTTTCCGAAAGATCAAAATCTCCCAAACCCATTATTTTCCACATTGATTCAATGGAACCATAAGTTGCAAAAGTCCAGCAACATCCACAGGTTGATCTGGTTTTAACAGGTGTTAATAATGATGTTCCTCCAGGTCCGGCAGTCCTCAGATCATAAACTACTGGAAAATCCTTATCACCTTTTTGCTTTTTATGAAAAGTATTAAAATTATAATTGATTGGTAATGGTGCTCCTGTCAAATTATCTTCCTGTAAAATGCCTGATTTTATTTTTTTAATATATTCAAGATATTCAGGATTAAAAGGAGCTTTTTTCAGTTTTCCCTGTGAATAGACAAATGATGAAGAGATAATAATCACTACAATTAATAAAATATACTTTTTCATAATTAAAAATTTAAATTATGAAGTAAAGATAATAAAAAACTTTAATTTAGTGTAGAACAATAATTTTTTTACCTTTTGATAGATATAATTTATTGTCTTTTGTCAGGAAAGAAGCATTACAAAAATAAATACCGTTTGGAATATTATTTAAATTAAAAACAAGTTTTTCATTGTTTTTTATTGTTTCGGATAAAACTTTTTCTCCAAATAAATTAGAAACATGAATTTCTATCTTAATATTTTGAGGAATATCGGAAATATAAATTGTAATAAAATCTTTAGCAGGATTTGGAGAAATGTTAAGTGCAAACTCCTTATCCGGTTTAAAGTTATTTACTTTACTAACCGAAGGAGTTTCAGCACCTTTATAATAATTTAGCCCTCCTGAATAATTCCCGACAATTAGATCAAGATACGTGTCATTATCCAGATCATATATTGCGGCACCTGTTCTGAAAGTTTTTTTTATCTCAAACGGAATAGAGTCAATCAAAACAAATAAAGAATCGGAATGAGTAAAAGCACCTGATAAATTATTTTCAATATCTTTGAAATAAAATATTTTTCCCTGCTCTGAACCTACTAAAAGTTTAAATTTACCTGTATTATCTTTGAAAAAGCATGGAACACTAAAACCGCTGTATGAAACAGTATAATCGGTAACATTAACTTTTCCCAGGCTGTCTGTGATAAAAGTAAAAACAGGATTTGTACTTGTTCCGGTATTCTTATAATAGTTCAGGTTTCCTTTTTTTTCTCCAATAATCAAGTCAGTTAGTAAATCTGAATTAATATCAATTAATTGAGGTGTGCTGAATTCACCGACATTTATATTTTGAAAATTAAATTGCGGACTGGTAAAATTAACAGGATTACCTGGTCCTGCAATATTTTCGTAATACATAAGTGTTCCATCGCCATTACCGATTATCATATCATCATCACCATCGCCGTCAATATCTCCAAAAGTTGGATAAGCACCATTAAGTTTTAGAGAAGATATGTCAGCGAAATCCCTTGTGATAAGATCAAAGGCGGGTTTAACAGAAGTGCCGATATTTTTAAACAAAGCTATTTTTGAAATATATGTAGAATGTAATAACATACCTGTACTATAATAAGAGGAATCGTAATAACCATAATTTGCAACGAATAAATCTGTAAGACCGTCTTTATCATAATCAAAGAATACGGGATAAGCACCGCCTCCAACATCAATCATATTATCCTGTAAAAACTCATTTGTTATAAAATTAAAAACAGGTGAATTGTTTGTTCCTGTATTTTTATAAAGCCAGATACTTTTAAAATTTTCCGATATAAAAGGATTTGGGTCAAAAGGTGAAACTAACAGATCTTTAATGCCGTCGTTATCAATATCAATATAATTAGCAACAGGCATTGAAAAAAGCCAGACAGGTACATTGTCCGAAGGAAATAATGTATCCTGACTTATTATATGGGCTGAGTCCTGTGTGCCTCCATTTATTAATTTTATTAAATTCGGGTAATCAACATCGCCGAGAACCAAGTCTGTTAGATCATCTCCATTTAGGTCAATCATTAAAAAGGTTGAACCAGTATGTCGGAAATTTTTCTTTAAAATTATCGGTTCGGGGTTAAAATTATTACAATTCTTTCCAAAAGCACAAGTATCGAAATAGATAATATTTGATTCTTCATTTTCTCCGAAATAACCCCAGCAATATTCTGTTTTAATAAAATCAAGTGAATCGGGGATACCATATTTTTCCATAGATAGGTTAGTGTGTTTTTCAACAAAAGTACCCAATCCCCAAAATGTCAGAATATCCAGATCCCCATCATTATCAATATCTATAATGGCAGGATAATCGGCATAGGTTACTAAAATATTTGTATATCCGCTTCCCTGATATGAAGTTAAGTAAGGCGAAACTTCCAATTTAAATTTCAAATCCGAATCCGAAATGTTTTTATAAACTTTTATCCCTGCCCATCCGACAGAATAAGTAAAAATGTCTTCTTTACCATCATTATTGTAATCAATTAGTATTGCCCAATCGTATAATTCAGGGAAATTGTCCTGATATTCGGGTTCAAGGGAATAATCTATTGTATTTGGAGTTCCATTATTAATAAAGGTCATTATTCTGTTACCATTTCTATCAAAGACAAATAAATCTTTTATACCGTCAAGATTCATATCAATTTCGCTGAATTGACAAGAATTCAAGCCCCCACACCATGGATATTTGTAATGGTCTTTATATTCATTAATAACTGTTAATGTATTATTTTTTCCTGAATGTGATTCAAAGTATAACTGAGCTGTAGAACTCTTTAAAATAAAGGAAAAAATTATAATCAAACAGAAAAAGCTAATGTTTTTATTTAGAGATATTTGCATTTTTAACTTATTAATAAATTATTAACGTTTTTTTGGTAAGAGTTATTATTATCTTATAAACTTTGTTTTTCTAACAAACTTTTTTTAAAGACCGAAGTCAGAAGACAGAAGACAGAAGACAGAAGTTGGAAGAGATTTTACTTTGGTCTTCGGACTTCAGATTTCCGACTTGGTTATGTTATTTATGGTTAAAAAAGAACTGCATTTGCAAGCTTTTCCATTACTTCAGTAGCTTTCCCCTGAAGGAAAATGTCTGTAATACTATTAGTATAATTTGATTCTTTTATATTTACTTCAATAATTTTAGCCCCGTTTTGTTTTGCTAAGATAGGAATATGGCTTGCAGGCATAATTTCGCCTGTTGTTCCTATTACTATAAAAACATCGGAAATATTTGCAGCATTTACTGAATTATCAAAAGCTTCGGTCGGGATACCTTCGCCAAAAAAGATAAAATCAGGTTTTATCAATCCCCCGCATTTATTACATTTTGGAGGTAAAATATTTAGATTTATATCCTTTACATTATAATAAGTCTTGCAATTCATACAAATCATTTTTTTTGAATTGCCATGAAATTCATAAACGACTTTGCTTCCTGCTTCCTGATGCAAATTGTCTATGTTTTGAGTAATAACACAGTTTAAAAGAGTATTTTTTTCCATTTTGGATAGAGCAGAATGTGCGGCATTGAATTTTGCTTTTCCAAAAAAATCATAAAAGATATCTTTAATAACTATCCATGATTCTTCAGGATATTGCAGAAAATAGTTAATATCAAGCAATTTTGGATCATATTTACTCCAAATACCATCCTCACCCCTGAATGGAGGGATGCCGCTCTCTACCGATATTCCTGCTCCTGTAAAAGCAGAAGTAAATTTTGACTTTTTCAGAATTTTAACTGCTTCTTGTATTTGGTTTAAATTTTCCATTTTACATCCTGTCAGGCACCTCAATGCCGAGCAAGTTCATTGACTTTTTAATAATATTACCGGTAAATTCAGATAAAGCTACCCTGAAATCCGAAATTTCCTTATCAACATTTTTGAGAATAGGTATTTCCTGGTAAAATTGATTATATTCCTTTACTAATTCATAAACATAATTAGCGATTATTGCCGGACTATAATTTTCACCGGCTTGTTCTACAACCCCAGGAAATTCATATAATAATTTTAATATTTCTTTTTCTTTTTTCAGCAAGGTAAAATTTTCAGGAAATCCATTAATACTGTTATTAACATATTCTTTACCTGCTTTTCTAATAATGGATTGTATCCTTGCATAAGTATATTGAATAAATGTGCCTGTATTACCGTTGAAATCAATAGATTCTTCAGGATTAAACAACATATTTTTTTTCGGGTCAACTTTTAAAATAAAATATTTTAAAGCAGCCATACTTACTATATGATATAACTTATCAGCTTCTTCTTTTGGAAAACTATCAATTTTGCCAAGTTCTTCAGTAGTTTTTTTTGCTGTTTCATACATTTCATCCATCAGGTCATCGGCATCAACAACAGTTCCTTCACGTGATTTCATTCTGCCATGAGGCAACTCGACCATACCATAATATAAATGCATAATTTTGTCAGCCCAATCTTCTTCCAATTTTTTTAATACCAGTTTCAAAACATTAAAGTGGTATATTTGCTCATTACCAACAACATAAATGATTTTTTCAGGATAAAATTCATTATACCTGCGGTAAGCAGTCCCCAAATCCTGGGTTATATAAACAGAAGTTCCGTCTTTTCTTAATAATAATTTTTCATCTAATCCTTCTTCTGTCAAATCAGCCCAAACCGAACCATCTTCTTTTTGTAATAAGCATCCATTCTCTACACCTTTTTTCACTAATGCTTTACCTTGCAAATAAGTCTTAGATTCATAATTTATTTTATCAAAATCAATTCCAAGCCTTTTATATGTTTTGTCAAATCCTTTTAAAGCCCAGGAGTTCATCAGCTTCCAAAGATCAAGTATCTCCTCATCAGCGTTTTCCCACTTCCTGAGCATTTCCTGTGCCTCTATCATAAGAGAAGTGTTTTTTTCCGCTTCATCTTCTGTAGAACCCTTTAATACTAAGTCTCTTATTTCTTCTTTATTTTTTTTGTCAAATAAAATATAATATTTACCTAATAAATGATCACCCTTAATACCTGTTGACTCGGGTGTTTCTCCATCACCCCATTTCAACCATGCGAGCATTGATTTACAAATATGGATACCTCTGTCATTAATTAAATTTATTTTTATAACATTTTTTCCATTTGCCTTTAAAATCTCGGATAGAGAATAACCTAATAAATTATTCCGTATATGTCCTAAATGTAAGGGTTTGTTTGTGTTTGGAGAGGAATATTCAACTATTACCGGTTTTGTTTTCTTAGGTTTTTTAAAACCGTAATGTTCATTAGAAATATTATTTTTAAAAAAATCCAGCCAAAATTTATCATTAATAACGAAATTTAAAAAACCTTTAATTACATTAAAATTCTGAATTTCTTTAACATCCGATTTAATATAATTGCCAATTTCCTTTGCTGTTTCTTCGGGAGATTTTTTAGAAAATTTTAATAATGGAAATACTACAATTGTAAAATCGCCTTCAAAATCTTTGTTGGTTTTTTCTACTGTAATAAATTCAGATGAAATATTTTTACTATATAGTTTACTAACTGCTTTTATAGTTTTATCAACTAATATTTTTTCAATCATCATTTCAATCATTTTTAATGATGACAAAATTACAGTAAATTTTAAAAGATTTTGAAAATTCTTAATCAAATTTTAATAGTAACATGTTTTTTTTCTGTCATTTTTTTCCGCTGTCATTCCAGAGGCGTTGTCATTCCCTTGCATCCTGTCATTCCGAAGTAGCGGAGCGAATGAGGAATCTCCTTACTATTGTGTACTGTACTTTGCTGTTGGTAGTCGTGTTTTGACAGGGGGATTTCTTACGCTAAAGCTTTGGCACCCATCGGTTCGAAATGACAATTTTGAATAGTTTTCGTTCATGCACTGATTAATTCTGTAAAAAAGTAGAAAAGTAACCTTTAGAAGCAAAAAAAATAATTTGCAAAAAAAATAATTTGCAAAAAAAATTAAATTCTATTCATAAATATAATCAATACCGAACAAAGCAATAAATTCTTCAAATATTGCTAATTTATCTTTACCATACTTTAAAAGATTTTTCTTTATTTTTTTTTCGGGCTTGGGAGTTTCCAGATATTTTGATGATTTTGAGTAAAATTTATCAGCATAGCAAATAATTTTTTCTTCAATTGATAAAGGTATCATATCACGTTTTGGCAATGGTAAATTATTCTTTTCTATATCATTTAAAGTAATACCAACGCCAACATGTCTTTCGCATACAAGGGCATATTTATCTAATCCTTCTTTTTCAAGTAGTTCTCTTCCTAAATATCCATGAGCAATATATGGAAACTTTCCAAAACATCCTATATCAGATGCGTTTGTAAGAAATATTCCAATATCGTGCAACATAGCAGCATTTTTTATAAATTCAATATCAGGATCAAGCCTGTAATTATGTTTTGCAATTTTTACGGCATTTTCAGTTACTTTTATGCTATGAATATAAAAATATGAGTATGCCTGTGAATTTTCCGGATAATATTTTTTAATAATCTTTTCAGCAATCATGATATTTATTGTAAATTTAATATTGATTAATTACTATTTATTTATTATGCAAAATACAAATTAATTTTATAATTTTGCAGTCTAAAATGGTCCCGTAGCATAACTGGATAGTGCACCTGATTACGGATCAGGAGGTTAGGGGTTCGAATCCCTTCGGGATCACACATGTTAATTCGTGTCCGTCTATAAACTAAACATTTAGAATTTTTTTAAAAATAACAAATTAAAGCACCATCCCGACTACTCAGCAATTTTTTACGGGTAATTAAATTTAGTAAAAATATTGTAATAAATTAATAATCATTCTATTAAAAACGTAAATACTAATATAAAATATGACGCTTAGTCTTTTTCATATTTTCTTAGTGAACCTTTGAGTCTTGGTGTCTTCGTGGCAAAGAATATCCTGCCACAAAGCCACCAAGAATCACAAAAAATGAAATCTCCGCCATAATTAATTTATTTAAAAGCCTTTTCCAGTAAACCATCCCCATTTAATGCGAGACGTGAGAAATATTCAGGAACAGGATTTCCAACTAATTTATCAACATATAATTTGGCAAGATATTGGCCTAACATAAATCCTTGTCCTCTCAATCCAATAAAAAGACCTGATTCAGTGTCTATGATCATTC
>JAIOSH010000587.1 GCA_021107685.1 Bacteroidales bacterium
CAACACCAGCTAATCCCAATAGTAATTTAAGTAATGGGGCTTTGGGATATTTCGGGGCTTTTACCGTGAGGAGTGATTCGATAGTTATTCAGTAAAAAATTTAAAAACATAAATCATAGATTCAAGTACCATGTGTAACTTTTTCATCAAATCCTAAGTAAAGCGTAAAATTACTATTCCCTCAAGTTTTTCAGAAAAATATAGAGTGAAGGAAATGAAAGTAATTACGCCGGAGAATTTGTATGAATTAATTAATAACTAACAAAAGGGGATAAAATTAGTAAAATCAACCAATGATTTATATTACACAAATTGCTATTCAGGCACCATACATTTATACGGGATAAAGTCAGGCACCTGCGACCCGCTGCCGCTATTGGGTACCCAGTAATCATTCTTGTCGATGTTATCAACCTGACCGTTCATCGAAAAATCGCCGGGATAATATCCCGAATTACCAGCCTGTGGTATCCATACGTCATTTTTATCCAGATTACCTATCTGTCCATTGGCATCACCGTCACCACAAAACATACCCCAAATACCGGGAGCTACTTCCTTTTGTGCCAATGTTCCGCCATGCGCTTGTGAATCATCAATGGTAAAATCGTAGCTGTAAGTACCACCTGATTTCGTGAGTGGATTTGCAGACATAATTCCAAGGTGATTCCGGTGCCATACAATTGCATATAAATTATCATTAATAGATAAGCTGAACTGAACGGGGCTGTTCCCATCCAATCCTATTATATTACCATTTTTTGATAAAAAGGCAGCTTGTTGGGCTATTATTGAATCGGAGGTGGCAGTGGAAGCATCTCCGGTAGTTTCTCGGAGTTCAAGGAGAACCCAGTCAATTATATCAGAATTGGGGATAGATGTTACATTTTCCGTTCCTGAGTAATTCCATGGGGGTTTATTGTAGGGTTGTGATAGAGGCAAATAGCCAAAAGTATTTAGAAAAGGTATCATTTCAGTGCTATTGAAAGGACCCTCAAGAAATATTTTGAGATTCAAATAAATAATTTCTTCATTTAATTTATAAATATGATTTGACAAAGAACCGCCAAGTGCTGCATATACCTGATCATTACATGGATCAACGGCTAAATCAATGACATGTGTATTACTCAATCCCTGATTTATCTGCAACCAGCTTGTTCCGTTATCATGGCTGTAAAATGTTCCATTCTGATAATCACCGTAATAGATTTTGCCATCTGATGTACAGATCAATGGTATTTTTAATTCATCCCAGTTTATAGCACTTTGGCATATTTCAAAATCGCCTCCGTTTATTGAACGATATAAATATCCCTGATGGGTTGCAACAAAAATATTTCCTGCATTTGTAACTGTAATTCCAATTACCCATCCGTTAAAATATCCTACTTCATTCCATGTGTCAAACGGAAACCCTGTTGAATGCAGAACAATACCTGCTCCGCTTGCATAATTTCCTCCTGCCCAGAAATTATTTTGCTTTCCGTAGAAACAATAGATATCAGCATAATTGTAAATCTGTGTAAAACTATCGCCATCATTCGTAGATCGGTAGATTCCCTTTCCGTTTCCCCTGACCCCGCATAAAACTGTTCCGTTTCTGTTTATTACACTTCTAACATCTAATCCCCCACAGGCCCTTAATTGCCATCCATAAGTATTGTGATGCCTGAAAAGTCCATTATTATTAGTGTTTCCATCCCTAATTACTACATATTGTGTTCCTAATGTTGCACAATCCTGGGCGATCGAGTACACTGTACCTATTGGAGTAGGTCCAAGGTTAATCCATGTATTACCACAATCAGTACTCTTTAAATATGGATAATTACTTGTTGTTGCAACGCCTCCTGCTGTGATTTCAGAACACCAGCACAAATTCAAGTCGAGGCAATAAATATTAATAGCTAATGGAGGGTTAGGGAAAAGACCACTCGGTTCCCATTCATATTGTTGGGAGTAACTCAGTTGGTAAAACATTATTACAATAAAAAAGTTTAGAACCGTCTTACGGAAATATAAATCTATTTTTAACTTATATTCATACTTGTTGTAAAACCTGTTATCCGATTTTGAATTAAATTTGCTTGTTGTTTCCATAATTTTGCGTATTTATAAATGGAGGTAAGGTGTATTTTCTATAAAATTAGTACGACACATGGCAACTATTTCCAAAATATTTTTTACTTTATTACAAACTTTCCACTTGCTACAGCATTATTTTGGTTTGTTATTGTGTAAAGATATAAACCACTGGGAAGAGCATCAATGTTAATGGTAAGGTTTACCGCATTTTCAGGCCAAATTATTTTATTAATTACTTGTCCAGTAAGTGAAGAAATAACAAGTTGTAAGTTGCTTTTCAAACGGTTGTTTTTCTGTAGATAAAAAGTAACTTTTTCTAAGGAAGGATTTGGATATACCAGCAATTTTACCCCTAACTTATCTATTTCTTTAATACTTTGTATCCCATTTTCATTAAAAACAGAAATACCATCACCTCCAATCCATTTGTTATCACTTTGATCTATACAAATACTTTTTATACCGTTACCATTCAAACCGGAATTAGAAGTATTATATACAGTCCAATTTTGTTCATTATATTTAGCTATACCTCCACCGCTAGTACCGATCCATTTGTTCTCATCAGCGTCTAAATAAATACACAATACGAGATCAACCGGTAAACCCGAATTTTCTGTATTGTATATAGTCCAATTTTGACCATCGAATTTAGCTAATCCAGAACTGGTGCCAATCCATTTATTTCCATCAGAATCAATTGTGATACAATGTATAATATTTGAAGGAAGACCTGAATTAGAAATATTATATTCAGTCCAATTGGTGCCATCAAACTTTACTATGCCTCCTCCAGTATAAAATTCTGTATCCCATGTTCCAATCCATAAATTATTATTATTATCGAATGCAATACATGAAATATAATACCCTGTTAAACCTGAGTTTGAGGAATTGTACACTGTCCATTCCAAACCGTCGAATTTTACTAATTCATTAACGGAACCAATCCATATATCTCCATTCGGATTTGCTGAAATGCATGAAATGTCATTATATGGCAACCCTGAATTTGAAGTATTATAAACAATCCAATCAGATCCATCAAAAACTGCCATTCCACCGCCGTAACTATAAGTATCAAAAGTACCAATCCAAATTTGATTTTCTGAATCAATTTTTAAACATTTAACAAAATAATTTGGTAACGCCGAGTTCTGTGTATTAAAGTTGGTCCAACTTAATCCATCAAATTTAACAATACCTGCTTGACTTATACCAATCCATTTGTTACCATTATTATCAATATCAATACATGTTACATTATTACCAGGTAATCCTGTTGTTGAGCCATCGTAGAGTGTCCATGTATTATTATCAAACTTAACAATACCATTATGGACACATCCTATCCATTTATTGTCAAGTTCATCAAATATAATACAACTAATTTGGTTTTCAGGCAATCCTGAATTATATGCATGGTAGACTGTCCATTCATTTCCATCATAAATTCCAACACCTCCATAAGAAATTCCTTCATAAAAATTGAACCATATTTTACCAGTATTATCAATTGAAATGTTTGAAACATTATTAAGTAAAAATCCTGTATTTGTAGAATCGTAAACAGTCCAATTTGTGCCATCAAATAAAACAAGTCCATCAAGTGTACCTATCCATTTACTATTATCCTTAATAGCAATAGAGGAAACACTATTAATTGGTAATACAGAATTTGAGGAATCATATATAGTCCAGTTTGTGCCATCAAACTTTACCAATGCTCCATTAACACCATAATAATCATATATACCCAACCATTTATCCCCGATATCATCAATAGTTATACAATACACATTATTATCAGGAAGGCCTGAATTTAAAGTATTATATACAATCCAATCAGACCCATTGAAATAAACTAATCCATCCCTTGTTCCTATCCACATATTATTATCAATGTCAATTGTAATGCAGTTAATAGCACTCTCAGGGAGACCTGAATTAGATGAATTATACACTTCCCAAAACTCACCGTCAAAAGATGCGATTCCCCCATTAGTAGCATCCCAAGAACCAATCCATAAATTATCGTTGTTATCAAAAGTAATACATGATAAAAAATCAATGGGCGATCCAGCATTAGATGATCTATAAAATTGTTAAGATTCAGTATAGTATTTTACATTTTACACATAAGATTCCTGTCACCATAAGCATCGTCAATCTTTGTAATAGGAGTCCAGTATTTTTCTTCCTTAATACAATCCATTGGAAAAGCTGCCTTTTCTCTTGAATATGGCAGATCCCAATTAGTGGCAGTTAACATGCTAATAGTATGGGGAGCATTTTTAATAACATTATCTTTTTTATCGGCTTTGCCTTGCTCAATTTCCTGTATCTCTTGCCTTATAGAAATCATTGCTTTAACAAACCGGTTTAATTCCGATAATGGTTCGCTTTCAGTCGGTTCTACCATTAATGTACCGTGAACAGGAAATGCAACAGTAGGTGCATGAAATCCATAATCCATTAATCTTTTTGCAATATCGCCAACTGTTATATCGGCAGTTTTATGGAAAATATTACAGTCAAGTATCATTTCGTGTGCTACTCTTCCTTTTGTTCCTATATATAAAATTTTATAATATTCTTCCAAACATGATTTCAGATAATTCGCATTTAGAATAGCATATTTTGTTGCTTCGGTTAATCCGTTATTTCCTAATAATTTAATATAACCATAAGATATGGGCAGTATCATTGCACTTCCGAATGGAGATGATGATACGGCAGAAATTGCTTTTTCTCCACCTGTGCTAATTATAGGATGTTTTGGTAAAAAAGGAGCAAGATGTTCTGCTACTCCAATAGGACCTACACCGGGACCACCACCACCATGAGGGATACCAAATGTTTTATGTAAATTTAAATGACAAACATCGGCACCGATAATCCCGGGATTTGTTAATCCCACCTGTGCATTCATATTGGCACCATCCATATATACCTGTCCGCCGTTTTCATGTATAATCTTTATTATTTCTAATATACTTTCCTCATAAACACCATGTGTTGAAGGATAGGTTATCATTATTGCCGCAAGATTATCACTGTAAGTTGCAACTTTTTCTTTAAGGTCATCAATATCAACATTTCCTTTATCATCACATTTTATTACAACAACCTTCATCCCTGCCATAACCGAACTTGCAGGATTAGTACCATGAGCCGAAGCAGGTATTAAACAAATATTACGGTCATAATCCCCTTTGCTTCTATGATATTCTCTAATAACCAATAAACCTGCATATTCTCCTGCAGCACCGGAATTAGGCTGGAATGATATGGCTGAAAATCCTGTGATTTCACAAAGGTCTTTTTCTAATTGATCAATAAGCTGTAAATAACCTTTTGCCTGGTCATTTGGAACAAAGGGATGAATAGCCCCAAATTCGGGCCAGCTTAAACAAAATAATTCCGCTGCTGCATTGAGCTTCATTGTACATGAACCTAAAGGTATCATTGACCGGTTCAATGCAAGGTCTTTAATCTCTAATTTTTTTATGTATCTCATCATTTCTGTTTCCGAATGATAAGTGTTAAAAACAGGATGTGTTAGAAATTCGCTTTTTCTTTTTAAGTTTTCAGGAAAAGTTGTTATTCTTTCATATTCATCAGGGATATAAACAAATTCATTAAATTGTTTATTATTTGCTTCGGCAAAAATGCTAAGCATAGTATTAATATCAGATATGGAAGTGGTTTCATCAATACTTATACCTATTGTTTTATTATCAATATACCTGAAGTTTATTTCTTTTCCAAGAGCCGATCTTTCAATAGTATCTCTATTAATTCCTTCTGGAAGTTCAATTTCAAGTGTATCATAGAAATATTTATTTACTTGATTGTATCCGTATTTTTGAATTTCTTTATTAAGAATACTAGTCAGAATGTTTATATGCCTTGCTATTTCTTTAATTCCTTTTTGCCCGTGATAAACACCATACATACCAGCCATAGTAGCCAAAAGAGCCTGTGCAGTACATATATTTGAAGTTGCTCTTTCTCTTTTAATATGTTGCTCTCTTGTTTGAAGAGCCATACGTAAAGCTCTGTTTCCTTTTGCATCAACAGAAACACCTATGATTCTGCCGGGAATATTACGTTTGAATTTTTCTGTTGTTGCAAAATATCCTGCATGAGGACCGCCATAACCCATTGGAATTCCAAATCTTTGTGTTGAACCCACAACAACATCAGCACCCCATTCTCCGGGAGGGGTTAATAAAGCCAGGCTTAACAGGTCGGCAATAACTACGACCTGTATCTCATTTTCGTGAGCTTTTTTTACAAAATCAGTATAATCATTAATTTCTCCTTTTTGATCAGGATATTGTATGATTGCTCCAAAGACGTTATTATTGAATTCAAAGTCATTGTGATTGCCAAAAATCAATTCGATGTTTAATGGCATTGCACGTGTTTTTAAAATTTCAATAGTTTGTGGAAAAAGGTCATTTGAAATAAAAAATTTATTATGACCTTCTTTTACTGCTGTCCTCGAACGGGTATTATATAACATTATCATAGCTTCTGCAGCAGCAGTTCCCTCATCTAAAAGAGAGGAATTTGCCAGAGGCATACCTGTAAGGTCCGAAACCATTGTTTGATAATTAAGCAAGGCTTCCAATCTGCCTTGTGATATTTCTGCCTGGTAAGGTGTGTAAGATGTGTACCATCCGGGATTTTCCAAAATATTCCTGATTATTACACCGGGAGTAATTGTATTATAATAGCCTAATCCAATATAGGTCTTAAATATCTTATTCTTAGATGCAATTTTTTTTAAATGATTTAAATATTCATATTCATTCATTCCATCAGGTAAATTCATAGATTTTTTTAACCTGATAGAAGATGGAACTGTTTCATCAATTAATTCGTCTAATGATGTTACTCCAATTTTTTCTAACATCATATCCACTTCGTTCTTTCGTGGACCATTATGTCTTAAAACAAAGTTATCAGTTATCATTTTAATAATTTTAGTATTTTAATAAATTCGGCAAAGGTAATAATCTTTAAAAAAATAAATTAAACTTCTTTCATCATTATTTCATCATCAATATAAAGGAGGTATTTTTTTACTTCTGTGTAGCTCATGTCTTCTAATAATGCAGCATAATTAGCAAGTTGTCTATTATGATAATTTTCGGGTTTACCGGTTTTATAATCTATAATAATAGCTTTATTACCGTTGAAAATCACACGATCAGGACGGTAAGTTGTGCCATTGGGTACAAGTATCTCAGCCTCGGTTTTAACATTCAATCCTTTTTCAAAAAAAAGTTTTATAAGTGGAGCATTGATTAATTCTTTTATCTTTTCATTCAGTTTTAATTTTTCTTCATCACTGATAATTCCCTCCCAGAACAGTTCATCTAAAGCATTTTCAACATCTTCATAAGTTTTTATTTTTGAAAGTGCAGTGTGAATAAGGTTTCCCCATTCCCTGTTTCTGTCAGGGTCTTCAACATCCCACATTTCAGGAGCCTTTGTACTTAGTAATATCTTTTCTCTCCATACAGTTGAAATAAATGAACTTAATTTATAATTATTTTTGTGTTTTTTTTCTTTTTTTATTAAATATGGCATTTTGCTGCCGAATGTATATAAACTGTTACTATCAGACCATTGACCGATACTTTGAAGATAGTATTTAAATAATAAAGACACTGAATTGATTTTTTCGGGATTTTTCGGGGGCTTTGTAGTAAAAACATATAATCTTACCGAAGGTCTTGTCATTACAACATATAGTAGATTTATCAGGTCGAGAAGGGATTTTTCATCTTCTTCAATAAATAATTCTGCATATAAAGTATCTTTCAGCAATTTATTGGTAGGAAGTAAAGCCGCTTTTAGTTCAGGTATTAGCGGATCATCAAAATCAACCCATAAGGAAGTCTTGCTTAACCTTTGTTTTTCATTTGCAAACGGATAAATAACAACAGGAAATTCCAGGCCTTTTGATTTATGAATTGTCATAATATTTACGGCATTAACTCCTTCGGGGACAATAATCGACAGCTTATCCTTTTTTTCTTCCCACCACCCTGTAAAATCAGATGAATTAGAATTTTGTTCTACCGTATATTTTAAAACCGTATCAAGAAAAAACTGGATATAAGGATTTACAGGATATTGTAAATTAAATATTCTGATAAGTTCTTCACAAAGATCATACACGGGGAGCTTAATTAATTTTGTAACAGGAAAATCAAAACCATAGTTTTTGAGGAATTTGATAAAACTATTTTGTGATGTTGAATAATTGTCAAAAAGGTCTTTTGCATTCTGAAATTTATTTAATTCGGATAGCTTTTCATTTAATCCGCCTGTTTGTATTCTTTTGCTGCAAACAAGAAAATTTATTATTTCGGTTTTTGAAATATCATCAGACGGGTCAAATATAAATCTTATCATAGCTACAATAAAATTTACTTCGGGAGAACTGCTCAAAAGTAATGACTCAGAGGAAATAACATCAATTTCATTCATAAG
>JAIOSH010000448.1 GCA_021107685.1 Bacteroidales bacterium
AAGAAAAGGACTGGCAGATACAGCACTAAAAACTGCCGATGCAGGATATCTTACACGTCGTTTAGTTGATGTATCACAGGATGTTATTATTTCAGAAAAAGATTGTGGTACACTAAGAGGACTTACATCAACAGCCCTTAAAAAAAGTGAAGAAACAGTAGAGACTTTATATGATAGAATTTTAGGTCGTACTGCTCTACATGATATTTATCATCCGCAAACAGGCGAATTAATTATTTATGCCGGCGAAGAATTAACCGAAAATATTTGTCAAATAATTGAAGATTCACCCATTGAAGCAGTTGAAATAAGATCGGTTCTGACCTGTGAAGCTAAGAAAGGTGTCTGTGCTAAATGCTATGGTCGTAATTTAGCTTCAGGAAGAATGGTTCAAAAAGGTGAAGCTGTTGGAGTTATTGCAGCTCAATCAATAGGTGAGCCAGGTACACAGCTTACTTTAAGAACTTTCCACGTTGGAGGTACTGCTTCTAGTATTGCTATTTCCTCCCGAATTGAAGCAAAATATGATGGAATTCTTCAAGTAGATGAATTAAGGTCTGTTAAATATACTAATACAGAAGGTAAAAAATACAATATAGTAATCGGAAGATCTGCTGAAATGAAAATTATTGATAAAAATACTAATATAGTTTTAACTTCAGCAAATATTCCTTATGGTGCAAAATTATATTTTAAATCCGGAGCAAGTATTAAAAAAGATAATATCATTAGTGATTGGGATCCATATAATGCAGTTATTTTATCGGAAATTACAGGTAAAATTAGTTTTGAAAACATTATTGAAGGTACTACATACCGTGTTGAATCGGATGAACAAACAGGTTATTACGACAAAGTCATTATTGAAAAACGTCAAAAAACTAAAAATCCTTCCATTAAAATTGTATCTCCAGATAATGAAGTATTAAAATCTTATGACATACCTGTTGGTGCTCATATTATAGTTGAAGATGGAGATAAAATTACTGCGGGAGAAATTTTAGTTAAAATTCCAAGAGCTATTGGTAAATCAGGCGATATAACCGGCGGTCTGCCAAGAGTTACTGAATTATTTGAAGCAAGAAATCCATCTGATCCTGCTAAAGTATCCGAAATTGACGGTGTTGTTTCTTTTGGAAAAAAGTTAAAAAGAGGCAATCGTGAAGTAATTATTACATCAAAAACAGGTGAAGAAAAACGATATTTAATTCCAACATCAAAACAAATTCTTGCACAGGAAAACGATTATGTTAAAGCAGGAACCTCTTTATCGGAAGGTGCCATGACTCCTGCTGATATTCTGGCTATTAAAGGACCTATGAAAGTACAGGAATACATTGTTAATGAAATACAGGAAGTTTATCGTTTGCAGGGAGTAAAAATCAATGATAAACATTTTGAAGTGATTGTTCGTCAAATGATGCGTAAGGTTGAAGTTGCCGACCCAGGCGATACAAGGTTCCTTGAAGGTGAACTTGTTAATAAAATTAATTTCCAGAATGAAAATGATAAAATTTTTGGAGGAAAAGTTATTGTTGACGAAGGCGACTCTTTAAACTTTAAGTCCGGTCAAATCGTTAGCTCAAGAAAACTAAGAGAGGAAAATTCTATTTTAAAACGAAAGGACAAAAAGTTTATTGAATCAAGAGATGCTCAACCCGCCACTGCAAGACAAGTTCTTCAAGGTATTACAAAAGCATCATTACAAACCAATAGCTTTATCTCTGCAGCCTCGTTCCAGGAAACTACAAAAGTATTAACACTTGCTTCCATCAACGC
This sequence comes from Bacteroidales bacterium, assembly GCA_021107685.1. Lineage (GTDB taxonomy): Bacteria > Bacteroidota > Bacteroidia > Bacteroidales > SMBSF39 > SMBSF39. The sequence continues at coordinate 1,780 of JAIOSH010000448.1, forward strand.
AAAATCCGATACCTTGTCAGGTTTAAAGGAAAATGTTATTGTAGGACATCTAATTCCTGCCGGTACCGGTTTAAGAGAATATGAGGATATAATTGTAGGTTCACAGGAAGAATATAATACTATTATGGCTGCTAAAAAAACTGAATTAGTTAAATAAAACAACGATTTTTTACTAAATAAATTTATTATTACAAATTATTATAAATTAATTTATTATGCCAGATCAAAAAAACAAAAATCAAATTAATATTGAATTAAGTGATGACTTAGCAGAAGGTATTTATTCTAATCTTGCTATTATAACACATTCGCATTCAGAATTTATTGTTGATTTTATTAAAATGATGCCAGGATCTCCCAAAGCAAAAGTTAAATCAAGAATAATCTTAACACCTCAACATGCAAAACGACTTTATAAAGCATTAAAAGATAATATTTCCAAATTTGAATCAATGCATGGCGAAATAAATGTTCCGCATGTCGAACCTATGCCCTATAACTTAGGCGGACCAACGGCACAAGCTTAATTCTTAAATATCCCTTACTGAATCTTAACAATTTTGCAATACTTTAATTTTTGCGAGTTCAGGTGGCTAGGTATCACTATGCAACAATTTTTTCCCTACCGGTATAAATCCATTTTTCTTCTTTCTTATCATTCGTGATTATATTTTATAATTTTTATTAATATAAATCCGTTACATTTGTGATTTATTCACCTTATATATAGTATTACTACAATCCATAAATATATGAACACTCATAAAATCATATCAAAAATATTTAGAAAAATAATTCTTATTGTTTTAATAAACTTCTTAACCTTCTTTATATATGCTCAACAAACCACCAAAATTACATTAGTAAAAGCCAATGATTTAAAATATGATAAAAGATTAGGTGAAAATATTCAGCGATTAATCGGAAATGTTATCCTGAAACATGATACTACTTATCTTTATTGCGATAGTGCATACTGGAATGAAATAACAAACAGCTTCGACGGGTTTGGTAATGTACATATAAAAGTCAGCGACACACTTGATATTTATGGAGATATTTTAAATTATAATGGAAATACAAAAATTGCCGAATTACATAAAAATGTAAAATTGATTGATAAACGTGCCATTCTCACAACAGATATCCTGATATATGACCGCAAAACCCGAATCGCTCACTATTTTACAGGCGGCAAAATCGTAGATGATGAAAATGTTCTTACAAGTAAAATCGGTTACTATTTCACTGATAGAAAAGAAGCATTTTTTAAAGATAGTGTAGTCCTTGTCAATCCCAAATATATTATGAATTCAGATACACTAATGTATAATACTGTTAATGAAACAGCATTTTTTTATGGGCCCTCTACTATTGTAAGTGAAGAAAATTATATATACTGCGAAAACGGCTGGTATAATACACAAACTGATAAATCTCAATTTAAAAAAAATGCTTATTTAATTAATAATGAACAAACATTAAGAGGCGACAGCCTGTATTATGACAGGGTTAGGGGTTATGGTGAAGCTTATGATAATGTTTCAATTATTGATACTGTCCAGGATATGATAATAACAGGTAACTATGGTGAATTTCTGAGAAAAAAAGGTTATGCCTTTGTTACTGACAGTGCTTTGGCTATTCTTACAGACAAAAATGATTCATTGTTTTTACATGCTGATACACTCATAATTAATTTTGATAGTACGCAAACCGCTAAAAATCTGTTTGCATATTACAAAGCAAAATTTTTCAGAAGAAATATACAAGGTATGTGCGACTCATTGGTTTATAAATTACAAGATTCAACTATTAATTTATATAATGAACCTGTTCTCTGGTCTAATGAAAATCAATTAACAGCAGATTCAATAAAAATTATTATCAGTAATAATGAAATAGATTCAATGGCTATGTTCAATTCTTCATTTATAATTTCAAAGGATGATACAGCAAGCTTTAATCAGGTTAAAGGCAGAAATATGATAGGTTATTTTAAAAATAACGAATTGAGCAAAATCCAGGTAACAGGTAATTGCGAAACAATTTATTTTGTTCGTGAAGAAGATGGTAACATAATAGGTATAAATAAAGCCCTATCTGCTAATATGATGATCTTTCTGTTGAATAATGATATACAGACAATTACTTATATTGACAAACCTAATGCTGTTCTTTATCCTGAAAAGGACCTAACCCAAGAAGAACTCTTTATAAGAGGATTTAAATGGATTGAAGATAAAAGACCTTTGAACAAATCAGATATATTTAAAAGGTAAAAGGCAAATAAAAAGGCTAAATTTTATTTTGAGTTGCTGAGTGCAATTAAATATATTTTCATTTGTGTAATTACTTATTATAATAATGAATACTGAACAAGAAATTTTGAATAATGAAGTTTTGACTATCTACAATAATACCGGATATTTAATTTTTCTTATTTTTTTCCGCTGTTTCTATGCTTTTTATCCCGAGCACTCAGCGATTTTTTACGGGTAATTAAATTTAGTAAAAATATTGTAATAAATTAATAATCATTCTATTAAAAACGCAAATACTAATATAAAATATGACGCTTAGTCTTTTTTATGTTTTCTTAGTGAACCTTTGAGTCTTGGTGTCTTCGTGGCAAAGAATATCCTGC
>JAIOSH010000328.1 GCA_021107685.1 Bacteroidales bacterium
AAAAGGAAGTGTGGGTTCATTTGAGCCTGAAGTGCCTTGATTTCCAATTCCGAGATTCTTCGCAGGATATTCCTTTTCCTTTCCTCCTGTTTCTTTACAAATCTTACCCTGATCTTATAAATCAGAGTGAAAAGAATAAATACCAAAGCAACTAATAATAAATAGAACCATGTTTGCTGATACCAAGGAGTAAGGATGACAAACTTAAATTCAGCGGGTTGGGTAAAAAGTCCCGAAAGTTCATTTTTACTTTTTACCATAAACCTGTATTCCCCAGGGTTCAGGTAAGGATATACAACATATTTTTTATCAGTAGTACCTATCCAGTCTTTATCAATACCATCCAGTTTATAGTAATACATATCTGCATCTGGATTATTATAATTAAGCGTATGATAATAAATGCTTATATGGTTTTGATCAAGGTTTAGTTTTGGTATTTCTAAAGGCAAACCCGACCATGGATCAGTTTTTGCAAATAAATTCCAGTCTATTTTTTTATTAAATATTTCGACTTTTTTAATAATAGTTTTAAGAGGTTGAAAATTACATCTTATAAATAAGTCAGTATTTATTTTTACCAAACCATCATTAGTAGCCAGCCAGATATTACTTTCTTTATCCACCAACGAACTATTTACATTTTCACTCACATAGCCTTCACTCACACCAAAAAATTGACAATCTGATTTTTTGTTTTTTACATCATCCGGCTTATAAACTCGTAAGCCATCAGAATAACCCGCAAAAAGCCTGTTATTTGCAATCTTAAGCCAATGAACTGAGTTATCATGATCTTCATGATTGATCTCGAAAATCTTTTCCCGGGTTTCAGGTTTTAAAATTTCTATCCTGCCATCATTACCTCCAAGGTATGCATACTCTTCTTTATCAAAACATATATCGTTTACGATTTTATTTATACTTGAATCTTCAACAGTAATTATTCGAAATTCTCCATCTTTTTCAATGAAAACACCGTCTATTCTGCTGCACACCCATACTTCATTTTGATAATTATACATTTTTTTAGCGAAAATGGGATGCAAACTATCCATATAAGTTATGGATTCATCTGATTTCTTATAATCTATAAACTTTCTGAGGTAACTTAACCATCTGTGACATTGAAATAAAGTATCTGCTTCATCAAACACGAATTCTGAGGTGATGTCTGCTAAATAAAATACTGTTTTGTTGAGGTTTTTATCAGGCATATTAAATAATCCAAGATTAGCCATAGCTACCCATGAATTATTATTGTTATCAAATTCAATATCTTGAAATTGAGTCCTTTTATTAACATAATTCTCATTCAGATTTTTAATTATTAATTCAAGGTTACCAACTGAAACGGAATTAATTTCGTATTGATATCTGGCATCATAAAAAATATCGGAATTCATTTTTTTATAAGTGTTTCCGTTCCAAATTACCAACAAACTATCAGTATGAAACCAAATATTGTTTTCCTTATCAATTTCAATATCCTTTACAGCAAGATCGTTTTCTTCAAAATACTCGGGTGGATAATATTCAAAATAAGAAGGTGGAATTTTATATAATCCTTCATCAAGAGTACCATAGAAAACCAGATTCTGATCTTTCTCAAAAAAAGCAGACCAGCCCATGATGCTTTGAATATTATAGGCTTTATTTAGATAATTAGCATTATTATCTTTTAATATGAATAAACCACCAGATGGCGATATACCACTACCATTCCATGAGGCAATCCATATATTTTCTGAACAATCTTCAGCCATTCCAAATACTTGTCCGATTTGGTTAATTTCTTTTGTGGTATCGTCATAATGAATAGCAATCCCTTCTCTCTCCCAACCAATTATAGTGTCTCCTGAAGAATTGATAAAACATGAACTGGCATAATATTTATCTAACCATGTTTTTTTCATATTTAAAAGTATAGGTTCGTCTTCATCATTTATTCTCATTATATAGTAATTACTCAGGAAATCAATAAACATAGCTTTGTTGCTGTCTGCCAAAATAGATGTAATAATTACATCTGAGAGCAATTTGCCGTTTTGTTTACTGAAATTATAAAAGATTGAATCTTTTAATACTGATATTGCTTTATTTGTTCCTATTAATAAACAATCATGAGCAGGACTGTATTTTACCACACGTACAGAATTATCAACTAATCCATCTCTAATTGTGTAACTGGAAAAATACTTACCATTAAACTGTGAAACACCTCCTCCAAAACAGGCAAACCACAAATTGCCATTTTTATCTTCATCTATCCACCACACTTTATTTCCGGCAAGACCATCAAGTGTATTATATGTGATAAATGTTTCTCCATCCCACCGACTTACTCCTGCATCTGTACCTATCCATAAATAACCTCTGCTATCTTTAAATATGGAACGGATTGCATTATCAGGCAAACCATCCCTTGAAGTAATATTCTCACAATAAAAACTTTGAGCATTACATAAAAGATATGAAGTAAATAATAATATGATCAATGAAATTTTCAAATCAGCCTAAATTGTTTTGGTTAAAACTTTTAT
>JAIOSH010000018.1 GCA_021107685.1 Bacteroidales bacterium
AAATCACCTGAAAGGTAACCCGAAGTACCGGCTTGTACTGCCCATACATCATTTTTATCGGAATTAGCTATCTGTTTGTCAGCATTTCCATCACCGCCTATCATTCCCCAGACTCCTGCTCCGATTTCCTTATGTCCGAGCGAGCCTCCATAGGCTTGGCCTGCTCCTGTAGTAAAATTATAATTATATGCACTCCCTCCGCCGGCTAACGGGTTTGCCGACATAATACCGATATGGTTGCGGTGATAAACTACTGCAAAAACATTTTGCGTGGCTACCAGGTTAAATACAAGGTGTGAAATGCCATTAATGTGAACGATAGAACCATCTTTCAGAATAAATCCTGCCTTCTGTCCGATTACTGTGCCACTTGTTGCTGTGGAGGCATCTCCAAGTGTTTCGCGAAGTTCAACCAATACCCAGTCAACCACATCGCTGTTTGGTATTGCACCTACACTTTCAGTACCTGTATAGTTCCATGGTGCAACGTTATAGGGTTGGTTTAAAGGGATATAACCTAAAATATTAAGAGACGGGGTCATCTCGCCAATAGAGAACGGGCCTTCGAGAAAAGCTTTCAGTTCGGCAGATAATGGATCTACTACATTTAGAGTAACAGGAACTATAACCAAAGGTTCATCCGGGTCGTTGCTTGTGATGTTAATATCGGCAGTATAAATTCCGGTAGCGAGGCCGGTAGCATCGAAAGTTACTTCAATGATTTGTGAAGAATCGGGATCTACTGAAAAAATGTTTTGATTAAGAGATAACCATTGCATGTTACCGGTAAGCCAGTCAATAGTATTACTGATCATTTGGATAAAATCACCACCCCAATAGCCATTGTAAGCAAAGACATTAATGGCTACAATTGGTTTGTCAACATTATAGGCAACTACATGGCCTCCGGGTCCATAATTGCCAAGTGAAAAACCACATGCCGAATTGTGAGTCAATGCATACAGTCCGGTTTCGATTGATGAAACTCCATTTGTAATTGGATGTGGAACAAAAGTATTACATGAAACATTGTATTGAACAGAGCTATCAACTTCCAGCGGACAGTAAAATAATGCAGGATTGGTAAAATCCCCTAATAAAGTCCATCCTCCTCCGCTATTAAAAGTAGCTTCTAACAAACAAACCTTACCTCCCTCATCTACATAAGTTGCCAGATTGTCTCCCAATAATGTTGCATTTGCAAATGGATATGATGATGCTACCATGACCACATCATAAGTTAGAAGATAAGCTACGTTTGGAGTTGTCGAGCCGGCATCTAATTCATCAAAGGTGTTAACATTTGGTAAATTGGAGACTAAAGTTTTAAAATCGGAATCATAGTTTTGCATTGTATTCACATACAGAACTGATGAACTTCCTTTATTAGAATTAACAATTAATTTATCAGAAGGAAATAATGATTTTTCTATTTTTACATCATCACATATCGGCTGATTGTTGTCAGATTTCCCCGGAATTAATAAAGGATTTGAACTTTTGTCGCTAATAAAATCAATATCAACATCTGCTAATAACACTGCATCTCCATCATTATAGACAGTTAGATATTGCACAGAAGTTCCATCTGTCAGTAATGTATCACTGAGGTATGCAGGTAATACAGAGATATCCGGCACACCTTCCCAAATAACCTGCACAGGGCCTGCAGCAGCAGATTCTCCTTCATCGTAAAAAGCTGTTACTTCATAATCATAAGTTCCATAAGCCGGTAAATAATCTGTGTAGGTAGTATTAGTTGTAGTTCCAATTTCGGTGGAGTTGCGGTAGATTTTAAAATGCTGGAAGGCTTTTGTGCTTTCGCCTACATAAGTGTATTGTCCTTTGTAAGGTGGTATCGGGGCTAATTCCTGTCCGATAACAGTACCTGGTAAATGAGGGTCATTGGCATTTTGACTTTCCATTGAATAAATATCCCGGTATTTACTTTGTGAAACCGGTCCAAAAGTATATCCTTTTGATATTTCGGTTAATAAAGCATAATCAAATTCTCCTTGTCCGGCCAAATCATAATCATACATATCTATTCCAACGTTCCCACTTAAAAATGTGTTATCAAAATAGGTGCCTTGCAAAATACCGTTTATATAAATGTCGATATTACCATTAGTAAAAACAACTTTTATTATGTTCCAGTTACCCAAACCGGTGTTTATATCTGCTGAATATATCTCGTCTTGTATCCATGAATAACTACCCAATTCCCATTTAACTAAAAACCATTCTCCATCTGTATTATAGTGAAAATTATAACTATTATCCCAGTAGCCCCATTGATTAAACGAGGATGGGTCGCCGTTAAAGAATAATCCCATAGCACCTGCCCCACCAATATTTTTTCGCATTTTAATCTCAAATTCATAATTTGAAAACACCTCATCATAATAACTGGAGTTAATCCTGTTGGACCCGCTTGATGCCTGATAATTGCCACTTCCAACACTCCATGTACCTGTAACCGGTATCCAGTTATCCGCCACACCATCTTCAAAATCTTCGTAAAAGCCACCTGTCGGGATATAGTTCCAGTTTAGTTCTACTTCTCCGGTTACTGGTTCTAAATCGGCGGTCAGGTTGGTGGGAGGTGTGAGGGGAATTGAAATTCTGAAATAAGGGTGAAGCACATTCGCTGGATCTGGATTATAACCCGAAAAACCTTCTAATAAAGTTACATCCTCAATTATAAATGGAAGTCCATCATCCTGATAACAATCAATACTTCCCCAAGAACTGCTACCATCGCTTGGTCTCCAATTTATTACATAGTAAACTTCGGTATTAAATTGAAATGGTACAGGAAATATTATATCATTCCAGCCATATCCTGTACCACCTGCCATTGAAGTTATTGAGAAGATTTGACTTCCGGCACTATGTCCGTCAGGGCTATAATATATTACTACATCATATTCTTTTTCTATTAGGTCTCCCTTAATACCAAGCAGGTTAATAGAAAAATCGTCATTTGCAAGGAAACCAATTGCTCTTCCATCTCCAGGACTATTACTATAACCCCAGTAATTTGGTGTTTGCCAATAAATAAAATTATTTTTTGTAAACTTTAAATCATCCGGCAACTTATTTACCAATTGCTTGTCTATTGAGGTCGATTCCATATCAACATCGCCATCGCATAGCGGAATGTTAAGTAAATTGCTTGTCTGAACACCATTTACAATTTGATTTTGTTGGTCTTTTTGTGCCTGTACCATTATTACAGTCATAGCAAGGCACGTAATTAAAACTAAAATGTTAAATTTTTTCATAATGTTAAATTTTTAATTATTAAATTGGTTAATAAAGTAATTTTTCTTTTATGCAAATATATTATTTTTTCTTATTTTCACTAATAGAATTTACTATTTTTTTCAAAATGTTACAGGTGTTTAATTTTCAATTCTCTGATGCTGTCTTTGGCTATTACAAAATTTAAAATATTTTGTAAGAATAAAAGGGTTGGAAAAAAAAGTAGAAACAAGAAGTCATCGAAATATTACAGAGATATCTTCAAGTCAAGGAAAGAAAAAAATATTAAATTGAATATCGAATACCGATTAACGAATAATGATTTAAGAAGTTGATTAAGTATGAATAAATATGATTTAGAAGAACGATTGATTGAATTTTTAGTTTTGATAATTGAAACTACAAAAAATAATCTTCAATCATAAAAAAAAATCTAAAATTGCAAATAAATCTAAAATCGTTAATCAGTGTTCGGTGTTCGATATTCAAAAAAAGGAACGAAAACAAATAAATGATCAAAAAACAACAGCACCTCATAGCACAATGGCAGCATTGTGGTCATCAAGAAAAAGAATTGTAAGCATATAATGAAGTAGTATTCAAAATAAATTTGAGTAGCAAACGGCCACGTGCCATAGCTGCAAACCGATAAAAAAAGACACATTACAACATTAACATAATTCCCTAACGCAGCAAAGCTGTAAACAAATTGATTTTGCCATAGGGATTCCTTTGGAAAAGAATTAGGAGTTAATTTGCGAATTTTTTTTAATGCCTATCCGGTAATGGCATACTTTCCAAGCTTTGAAAAACCTGAAAGTATGTTTTTCCCCTTTTAATATTGAAAACAAATGATTGTGTTTCTGAACTGTTTACAGCCTTAGTATTCAATTCAACAGTGTTTTCACCTTCAGGTAAAAAAATTCTTGTATAATAAATTTCATAAGGTAATGTCTGCCAGTTTCTGGTATCAGCTTTTTCTGTCAGGGCATTGATTATTCCAATAGCAGCTCCGGCATCTTGATTTTCATTTCTAACAGCCGTTTCCATTGCCTTTTTAGTTGCAAGCCTTAAAAGAGAATTTGCCATTTCGCGTAACATTCGGTCGTGTAAAGTTTTAAATGCAATACTATTAATATCTTCTGCTAAATACAGAGGATATTTGTTATTGTTTGCAGATATTTCAGCGCTTTTAAAAACAGGTTTTCTTTCAAGATATTTAGGGAAAGCAACTCTTAAAAAGCTAAGCTCTGCAAAAGCACTTTTCTCATCATCCGATTTATCACCTATATAAAAAGGAAAAGCTATTCCCATATCATTGTTTGCAAATATTACCATTCCACCCTCGCCATCAATTTTAGTAAAATTAATGCTCCATTCCGATTTTACAGGTACTAAACCATTTTGCCAAATAAAGACCAATTCACCTCCCCTACCCGATTTATGTTCATATTTTAAATTAAATTTCTTTTCAAACTCATGAAGCTCTTCATAAAAACCTGTTCTATATGCAGCACGTAGTAAATCCCATTTTAATTGTTCGGGAATTTTTATATTAAAGTTCTTTAGATAACTTTTTTCGTAAACTTCCACAGCATTGCGATATGCAATAAAGGCATCATTATATTCTTTATTTGCATCGTAAATCAAGCCCATAATAACGTGAGCAAAAGCATCATCAGAATACCGGTTTTTGTGCTCTTTATATTTGTCATTTAATTGATTCAGCTTAATATTGATCTTTCTACATTCAACAAGTGCTTCATTATATTGTCCTGTATTCAAATAATTCAAAGCTTTGAAATAATTTATCAGGACTATCTCAAAATCCTCAGGTTTATATGGTTTAACAGAAGGATTTGAAATTAGCGACAAGGCTTCCAAACCATAGTTTTTCTTTTGGTCTTCAATAATGTTATCGGCTTTGGCAAATGCAGAGTTACTTTCTTTATTCATATCCATCATCCACGAAACCCAACCTGAATACATATAGTAGAGCAATTTGTTTTTGTTCGTTTTATCCTTATCGTTTTTATCAAGATATTTTTTTGCTTTTTCCAGTTCACCATTAAGAATAAATTCCTGAAATTTCAGAGTTTTCTTGTAATATGTTGCACAGCCTCCGGCAATTAAAATAATTGATAAGAATATTAATATATATTTTCGGTGATAATTTATCATTTTATAAATTTTCACAAGCAATCCGTGGAAAAAATAAAATGGGAGTTACTCCCTTTAAAATTAATTTGAAATATACTTTTTAATCTTTTTATCGCCAATCCAAACAATCTCGTTTGTTTCAAGATTAGTAAGTTCTAAATCGACCTGATAAAAAACAACTTTTTCGTTTTTATATGAATCGACAATTGAATTGATAGTTCCTTGTAACATAAAATCGGCACCGAGTTCCAGTCCCCATTTTTTTGTTGTAGCCGCTGAAGCAAAATCTTGTTGGTCAGCTCTTTCTCCTCTTAGCTCCTCACGTTTATCACCAGCCTGAACTAAACGAACTCTTTGCGATTTAATAAAAGCTTTTTCAAGGTCTTTAATAAATGTTTCTGCAGAGATGTGTTCGTGGCTTTTATTTTTTACCAAGCCGACAATCAATACAGGCTTGTTACTATTATTAGCCTGGCGGAAATTATCAATCCAAATCTCTCCCAATACCTGATTTATCATTGCTTCTGCTACTTGTTTTGAATCCGTATCGTTCCATCTGCCACTCAGATCTATTTGTTGATCGGGTGAAACTCTCTGAACATTCCTTGTTGTGCAAGAGCCAAGGAAAAGCAGCATAATTGCTACAAAATAAAAATAAACTACTCTTTTCATAATTAAAATTTTTTTGTGAAATTTAATTCGATTACTAAAATAATACAATTTTTTTTCTTGAGTGAGTATAAGATACTTATTAACCCGCAAATTTCCATATAATAAACATAATATGCAAGTAAAACGGAATATTTACATCTGACAGATATAAATCCATTGTAAATTTACATAAAAAAATTAGGAATTATTCAGGTTAAAAGGTTGTTCATTGTCAAAATCAGGTCTGTAATTAAAAGAACTTTCCATATCCTGTACCCATCCTTTTGAAAATCCTAATCTTTGCATTTCATCATATACTTTAAAATATTCATCATTTGTAATTTGCCTTCCTAATGTTTTATTCCCAGCCACTTTATACGTTGGGTAATATTGCGACATTAATGAAATATGAACATTTGTCGAGATTTCCTCAGCAATAAATCTTAATACATCAATACTATTCTGAATATGACCGGGTAAGATCAAATGTCGTATAATTAAACCCGATTCAGCATATCCTTCATTATTAATTATTAATGCAGAACCTTTCTGGCGGTACATTTCTTTTATTGATTTTTTTGCAATATCAGGATATTGTTGAGCTTCGGAATATTTTAAAGCAAGCATGTCATCCATATATTTAAAGTCGGGTAAATACACATCTATTAAACCTTCTAATTGTTGTATAGTAATTACTTTATCATAAGCATTAGTGTTAAAAACAATTACCGGTTTCCTGCCTAATGTATGTAATGTTTTGATAATAACCTTCATTTGAGGAATAAAATGCGAAGGAGATACAAAACCAATAATATTTATACCTGTATCAAGAATAGTAATTATTTTTTCAATTACCTGCTCTAATTCCAATTCGTACTCAACATTATACGATTTATTAGAACTTATTTGATAATTCTGGCAATAGATACATTGTAAATTGCAATGCGAAAAGAAAACATTACATATTCCCTTTTTTGCACTTATCACAGGTTCTTCTCCTTTATGAATGCAAACAGAGGCAATATTAAAAGAAGCATTGCTTTTGCAATATCCTGTTTTGCCCAAAAATCTGTTAACACTGCAATTACGAGGGCAAATCATACAATTTTTTAATTCTTCCAATATTTTTATAAATGTGTCCAAATTCGGATTATTAATAAAATTTTAAAACTTATCCAGATATCTTGATTACTCAAGATTAACAATTAGCCTCCAAAGATATATTATACTTTTTTCTATAAGACTTCGAAGACCTTATAATAAATTTAATTCATACTCACTGTTAAATACCGTTAAAAAAAATAGCAAAAGAATAATGATTAAAGAAATGATTTGGATAGGTCTTATAATTCGATTGTAGCCAGTGTTTTCATTTTTTTATTATTTTTTTTGTTACGGTCAACTTGCCAACTTGAACTGTCATTAAGTACGTACCTGTCATAAGGTTGGAAAGGTCAACTTGTTCATTATTTTGTATCTGTTGGTTGGCCACTGTCTGTCCAAGTAAGTTGGCCAGGGTAATGTTGGCAGATAAGTTGTTTTGCCCATTTAATTCAATTGTCAAGTAGTCAACTATTGGGTTGGGGTAGGCATTAATTGAAAGATCGCTTGTCAACTCTTCAATTCCTATTCCTCCGTTTGTCGTCTTGATGATTACTCCGTTCATTCCAACTGCGTATCCAATATCTTTGTTAACTAAGTAACAGTTAAAGAGTGGTTCATGAGTGCCGGTGTTTTGGCTTATCCAAGTCACGCCTGCATCTGAGGTGCGAAGCATAATACTTGAACTCGAATAACCGCTAGCGGCAAAACCGATTTTGGAAGTCGGGAATTTTAAGGCATAAAGGCCATCAGAAGGAATTGTATGAACTACTGTCCAAGTTGCACCAGCGTCCGTTGATTTAAGAATGTTATCGTCAATTGCTCCAGTGCTACACACATATCCCGTATCGTTGTGAGTGAAGATTACCGAAGCATATTCTGCTAAAGTGTTTGGATGTTGGTTTGTCCAGTTATAGCCACCGTCTATTGTTTTCATAATTGCGTTAGTTTGACCAAACCCGACAACATAACCAGTGTCATGATTATTGAAATAGACGGCAACAAGTCCATTGTGTGGGACACTTAAAGTAATCCAACTGCTTCCCCCGTCAGTGGTTTTGTAAATGGCTCCAAGTTGCCCGGCAACATACCCTGTGTCGTTGGAAACGAAAAATGCTTGGTGCAGGTCGGCTCCCCCTGTTGATATGTCAGACCAGTTTTGTCCACCGTCTATGGTTTTTAGAATTTTGCCGCTGGTTCCTGTAATGTATCCAATTTGTTTACTTATAAAGAATACAGAAAACAAATTGTTGCTTATCCCTAAACTTATTGATGTCCAACTTGTCCCGCCATTCATAGTCCGTAGGATTGTCCCGTTATATCCTACAACAACTCCCGTGTCTGCATTTACGAAAGCCGCACTCATGAGCCACTCCGTTGTTCCTGAAGTCAAGGTCGTCCATTGTCCGAAAGCTGTTAAGTTAAGCGACAACAAGATTATTAGTAGAAAATTTTTCATTGTTTATCAGTTTTTTACATTGGCTACAACTCGTTTATATAAAAAATAAACATTCGCTTTACCCTATTCTTCAAAAGGCTTAAACAAATGTTTTATTCGATTTATTTATTTTCAACAAATATAATTAATTTTTGGCATTTCAAGGCTAAATAATATTTTGAGGTGCTGGGGGTATATAATAATTTGATTACTTTTATAGCATCTTCTTTAAGTTTTGTTTTCTTCCGATTGGAAAAGATAAAAAGAAGTTCACACAATCCGCAGAGCGGATTGAACATGAATAGCCCTGTACGCA